>JAZQNT010000154.1:0-3118 GCA_045627505.1 Nocardioides sp. | reverse complement strand
CTCTACGTCGGCACCTCCAAGCACCTCAGGTCGCGCGTCCGCACCTACTTCACCGCGTCCGAGACCCGGAGCCGGATGGGCGAGATGGTGGCGCTCACCGAACGTGTCCGTGGCGTCGAGTGCGCCACCCCGCTGGAGGCCTCCGTCCGGGAGCTGAGGATGATCGCCCGGCACAAGCCACCCTTCAACAAGCGCTCCAAGTACCCGGAGAAGCAGGTCTACGTGAAGGTCACCACCGAGCCGTGGCCCCGACTCTCGACGGTGCGCAAGGTCGCCGCCGACGCAGCCACCTATCTGGGGCCCTTCCGCAACCGCGCCGGGGCCGAGGCGCACGTCGAGGCCCTGCACGAGGTGTTCCCGATCCGCCAGTGCGGCGGGCGGATGCCGGCCGCAGGCACCGGCAGCGCCTGTCCCCTCTCCGACATGGGCCGCTGCCTGAGCCCGTGTGTGGGAGCGGTCGACCGCGACACCTACACCGAGACCGTCGCTGACCTGGTCCACGCAGCCACGGACGACCCCTCCGTGGTCGTGGAGCGGCTGTCGGGGCGGATGGCGCGCCTGGCACTCGAGGAGCGCTACGAGGACGCTGCGCACCAGCGTGACCGGCTGGCATCCTTCGTCCGACGTGCGGCCCGACAACAGCGCCTGCGCTCCTTCACCGGGCTCAGCGAGCTGGTCGGCGCCCGCCGTGAGGAGGACGGTCGCTGGGCGGTGCACGTGGTGCGCGAGGGGCGTCTCGTCGCCGCCGGGCACATCCCCCCCGGTGCCGACGCCCACACCTGGGTCAGCGGCCTGCGGGCGAGCGCTGAGACCGTCATCCCCGCCCCCGGGCAGGCCGCAGCCACCCCGGAGGAGTCCGAGCTGGTGCTCCGCTGGCTCGAGCAGGACGGCGTACGCCTGGTCGACGTCGACGGGGAGTGGACGTCGCCGATCCGTGGCGCCGGGGCCCACCTCGATCTTTGGGCGGCGGCCCAGGAGGCACGGGACGCCGTCACTGTGCCGGGAGAGCGCGGGACCGGGCGTCCCGGACGCTGAGCACCGGACCGGCCGAGCTCAGTCCAGGCCGAGGCTGAAGGCGGACTCCAGGTCATGCCGGGAGTAGGCCCGGAAGGCGATGTGGGTCTCGGTCTCCAGCACACCGTCGACCTTGTTGAGACGGTCGGCCACGACGACCGCCACGTCGTCGTGCTGGCGCACCCGTACCAGCGCGATCAGGTCGATCTTGCCCGTCACCGAGTAGACCTCGCTCACCCCCTCGAGGGCGGCGATGGCCTCAGCCACCTCGGGGATTCGGGACACGTCGGCCTTGACGAAGACGATGGCGGTGATCACGAGGACACCGTACCCAGTGCGGGCGGCTCACGGTCCACCCCGAGCCATCCGCCGAGGGTGTGGCCCACGCCTCTTCCCTCTTCCCGGGCGGCCCTCCCGCAGGGGCATCGTGCCCGATCCGACCGGGGCTGGGGCAAAAGCCTCCGGTCCTCGAACTCGCCGTGGGAACCTTCACCCGTGTCACTCCCCGCCTCCCCCAATCACGTGCGCAAGGCGCTGTCCCTCCTGCTCCTGGGCGTCACGCTCCTCGCGGTCACGGTCCACATGACCCAGGGGCTGTACAACGCGGACACGTTCTTCCACCTCCGGCTCGGCGCCGAGTTCCTGCACGGGTGGGACTTTGCCTCGCCCGGCAGCACATCGCGCTACGCCACGGCCGAGTGGACACCGACGCAATGGCTGAGCCAGGTGTCGATGGCCCGCGTCGAGGAGTTCGCCGGGCTCTCCGGGGTGGCGTGGCTGGCAGGGACCGCCGTGCTTGCCCTCGCTTTGACGTTCTTCTTCATCGCCCGCGCCCGCGGTGGACTGCTCGTGGCAGCCGTGCTCACACCCTTGGCCCTGGTGGCGTGCAGCCCCGGCCTGAGCGCGCGCCCCCAAGTGGTGAGCTACCTGCTCTGTGCAGTCTTCGCCCACCTCTGGTTGCGCACCGCGCAGGGGGGCACCGTTCCCTGGGTCGTGGTCCCACTGACGTGGCTGTGGTCCCTCCTGCACGGGATGTGGATCCTCGGGGTGGCACTCACCGCCCTCGGCGCCTTCAGCACGTTGGTGGCGCGTGGTCCGCGAACGGTGCCGGGGCGCGTCCTCCTCGCCGTCGTCGGCTGCACCGTCCTGGTTCCACTCGCCTCCCCACTCGGGCTGGACGCGTACCGCGCCGTGATCAGGGTGGGAGGGATCTCCCAGTACTTCTCGGAGTGGCGCAGCCCAGAGCTGCTCAGCCCCCCCATGGCCCCGGCCACGCTGATGGCCGCCGTGCTCCTGGTCCTCCTGCTGCGTTCGCGCACCGCCGCCCGCTGGCCGACCTTGCTCTTCCTCGGGGCGGCGCTGGCTGCGATGGTGCACAGCACTCGGACGGTGCCCGTCGCCGTCTGCCTGATGCTGCCGCTGCTCGCTGACGCCATCGCTCCCCACCTCCCCGCGCTGCGCAACTCACGTCGTGACGCGCTCGCGGCGCTCGGCCTCTGCCTGGCCGCGACCCTGGCGCTCGTCCCGCTCGCCCACCATCGCGTGAGCACCGCACCGCACGCCACGAGCGCCGCGCACCGCTCCGTCGCCTCCCTGCCCGCAGGCACCGGGCTGCTCAACGAGTGGGACGAGGGTGGGTTCGACTTGTGGCTCCACCCAGACCTCGACGTCGTCGCCCACGGCTACGGGGACATGTTCACGGCCTCCGAGATCGAGCGGAACAACGACCTCCCCGACCTCAACCCCGGGTGGTACGACCACGTCACCGGACTGCGCCTGTCCGAAGCGCTGCTCTACGCCGATGGCCGGCTGGCGCAGGCGCTCCAGGAGGACAAGGGCTGGACCGTCGTGGCGGAGGACCGAGCGGTCAGGGCGCCCGAAGCAGACGTGTCGGATCACGCGGGGCAGCGCCCGGGAATGCGCCCCCTCGTACACCTCCGGGCCCCGGCCGAGACCTCGGAGGTCTCACGCAAAGCCGCGGAGCGGCGCTGAGGCGGCTGAGGTCGTCGGGGCTGGAATCACCCGCGGGCCCCAGGCGGGTCGGCTCGAAGCCTCCACCCACCGGTCGAGCAGACCCTGCGCGGCGCCGGAGTCGATCGCAGAC
>JAZQNT010000153.1:0-1731 GCA_045627505.1 Nocardioides sp. | reverse complement strand
GTCGACGCTCGTTGCACACCTCCACCCCTGACACACCATTCGAGAAGAGGCACCATGGCTGCGAAGCGCACCCCGCTGATGGCGGGCAACTGGAAGATGAACCTGAACCACCAGGAGGCCGTCGTCCTGGTCCAGAAGCTGGCCTGGACCCTGGACGACAAGAGGCACGACTACGCGAACGCCGAGGTCGTGGTGATTCCGCCGTTCGTCGACATCCGCTCCGTGCAGACGCTGGTCGACGGTGACCGCCTCAAGGTCAAGTACGGTGCCCAGGACGTCTCCGTCCACGACGCCGGTGCCTACACCGGCGAGGTCGCCGCCTCGATGCTGGCCAAGCTGGGCGTCTCCTACGTCGTGGTGGGGCACTCCGAGCGGCGTGAGTACCACGGCGAGACCGACGCGGTCGTCAACGCCAAGGCTCACAAGGCCCATGACGCCGGTATGACCCCGATCGTCTGCGTCGGTGAGGGCCTCGAGGTCCGCAAGGCGGGCGAGCACGTCGCCCACACCCTGGCCCAGGTCGAGGGCTCGCTCGCCGGCTTCACCGCCGAGCAGGTGGCCGGCCTCGTGGTGGCCTACGAGCCGGTCTGGGCCATCGGCACCGGCGAGGTCGCCACCCCCGAGGATGCCCAGGAGGTCTGCGGGGCGATTCGTGCCCGCGTGCGCGAACTCCTCGGGGACGAGGCGGCCGACGGCCTGCGCGTCCTGTACGGCGGCTCGGTGAAGGCGTCCAACGTGGTCGGCATCATGGCCAAGGACGACGTCGACGGTGCCCTGGTCGGTGGGGCGAGCCTCGATGCAGAGGAATTTGCTGGAATCGCGCGATTCCGTGACCTCCCGGCCGTCTGACAGTCCATTCCTGACGTAAGGTTCGACCCGTGGAACTTCTACTCCAAGCACTGCTCGTTCTCACGAGCCTCCTGATGATCCTCCTCGTGCTGTTGCACAAGGGGCGCGGCGGCGGTCTCTCCGACATGTTCGGTGGTGGCGTGTCCAGCTCGCTGGGCGGCTCCTCGGTGGCGGAGAAGAACCTCGACAAGTTCACCGTGGCGACGGGCATCATGTGGTTCGCCGTCGTCATCGCGCTCGGAATTGTGATGGCGTACTGATCAACTGAAGAAGAAGCATTTCACTCTGGGGAGGGGTTTGAGATGGCTGGTGCAGGAAACGCGATTCGGGGCAGCCGAGTCGGCGCTGGGCCGATAGGAGAGGCTGAGCGCGGTGAGGCTGCGCCTCGTCAGACCGTGACGTACTACTGCTCGAACGAGCACAGATCGGTGGTGGCGTTCGCCAGGGAAGCGGTCGTGCCCGAGCGGTGGGACTGCCCCAAGTGCGGGCTGCCGGCAAGCCTGGACGAGGAGAATCCGCCCCCTGCGCCGAAGATCGAGCCGTACAAGACGCACCTGGCCTACGTGAAGGAGCGGCGCTCCGACGTCGAGGCCGAGGACATCTTGGACGAGGCCATCGAATTGCTGCGCTCGCGTAGGCAGGCCGGCGAGATCATCTTCTGAGGTGCGCCTTCTGAAGTGAGCCTTCTGAAGTGAGCAGGGCGAAGCCGTCTCACCCCGTCAGGGGTGAGGCGGCTTCCGCGTCCAGGTACCAGGTGGCTCGGCCCCCACCGCGGTGGACGGCCGCGGTGACGGTGCCCAGTGGGAGTCCACCGCCCTGGTAGGCGTGGGCGACGGCGTCTGCCTTCGCCAGACCTGTCGCAAACACCCAGCAGAGCTCGGT
>JAZQNT010000152.1:0-2237 GCA_045627505.1 Nocardioides sp. | reverse complement strand
AGCCGCGCGCCGACCCGCGGGACGCGTCGAATCGGGCGCTGTGGCGCCACACCTCGAGGTAGGCCTCCTGGGTCACCTCCTGCGCGTGGCTCGGGTTGCGGACCACGCGCAGCGCCAGACCGTAGGCCTGGGCGGCGGTGGAGTCGTAGAAGCGGCCGAAGGCGGCCTCGTCTCCGCGCGCGGAGTGGTGCAGCAGCGCGGCCAGGTCGGGGGTGGGTGGGCCCTGCCCCGGGACCTCCGCAGGTGCGGAGGCCCCGGGGGGAACGGGCCGGAGGTGGTCCACGTCAGTCCTCGTTCTGGTGGGTGTGACTCCGTGGCG
Source organism: Nocardioides sp. (assembly GCA_045627505.1). GTDB lineage: Bacteria > Actinomycetota > Actinomycetes > Propionibacteriales > Nocardioidaceae > Nocardioides. The sequence continues at coordinate 1,918 of JAZQNT010000152.1, read as the reverse complement.
ACGGAGACTCAGGGCATCAGTGTCAGGGCATCAGCACGGTGTCGATCACGTACACCTTGCCATTCTTCGTCGAGATGTCGCCGCAGAGAACCTTGGCGCCGTCGACCTCGATCGCGTCGCCCGAGCCGGTCACGGTCACGGTGTCCTTGTTGAGGGTCTCGTGCTCGTCGACCACGGCGTCACGGTCGGCGGCTGCCCCGACCACGTGGTGGGTGAGCACCTCGGTGAGCGCGGCCTTGTCGGCGAGCAGCGCCTTGAGGTCCTTCTCGGGGATCTTCGCGAACGCCTCGTTGGTGGGGGCGAAGACCGTGACGGCCTCGGCGTTGTTCAGGGTGTCCGCGAGGCCGGCTTGGGTGACGGCAGCGGCCAGCGTCGTCAGCAACGGGTTGCCGGCGGCTGCGGTGGCCACCCCCTGGGTGGACATGGTCTCCAGGGAACCGTTGCCGGAGGCCGGGAGCGAGTCGCAGGCCGGGCCGAACGGCTCGCTGCTGCTGTTCATCGTCCCCTCCTCGGAGGGGGTCGAGCTGGCGGAGGGCGATTCCGTGGAGGAGGCGGACTCGCCGGACGAGTCGTCGCCGTCGCCACATGCCGCGAGCCCGAGGGTGAGCGTGAGGGCAAGTGCTGCCAGGGGGGCGGTGCGGGTGCGGGTGATGCGCTTCATGTCGTTGCCTTTCGTGTGGCCGTCCGGGAGGACGACTGACGGGGTAACCACGACGGCGCTCCGGTCGCTGCCGTCACGAGTCGTTCGGCGCCGCGGCCCTGTCGGATTGGTCGCACGCGGAAATCTCTTGGAAAAAACTTCGGGGCGTGGCTGCGCAGGGGTGCGCCGGCCTTGTCTGGTCCGGACCAGCGCGAGGAGACTGTGGAGATGTCACCGGAGCCCAGGGTCGAGGGGCAGCGGGACGCCTCACCCGCCGCCAGGCCGCCGGTGCGCTACCCGCCGGAGGTGGCGCGGGCACGTCTGGCCGCACACCCGCTCGCCGCGGTCGTCCCGCTGCTCGATGAAGTCCTCTCCGACGCAGCCCACGACTGTGACGCCGTCATCGCCCTCTCCGACGCCTCCGCGAACCTGCTGTGGGTGAGCGGGCAGGCCGACGTGCTGGCCCGGGCGGCGGAGGTCGGACTGGTGGTCGGCGCGAGCCTGGACGTGGCGGAGGTCGGGACCAACGCGTTGGGCGCCTCGCTCGCCCAGGGCCGACCCCTGCGCATGGCGGCTCGCGAGCACCACGCGGCCGCGGCCCAGCGTTGGAGCGGTGCCGCGTGCCCGATCCACGACCCCGACACCGGTGCGGTGCTGGGGGTCCTGGACGTGTCCGGCGGGGATGCGGTGAGCCTGCCCCAGACCCTGGCGATGGTCCGGGCGGCGGCCCGGATGGCGGAGAGCGAGCTGGCACGTCGCGCCCTGGAGGAGCTGCCGCCCGCTGGGGTGCCTGGGCGGGGGCGCGGCCCCGGGCGGGTGCGGGCCGAGGTCACCGCGCTGGTCGACGCGGAGGCGACGATCACCCTGCTCGGGGCCGGCGACCGCACTCACCTGAGGCTGACCCCGCGGCAGGGCGAGATCGTGGTCCTGCTCGTCTCCACCCCGCGCGGACTCCCGGGTGCGGAGCTGGCTGCCCTGCTGTACCCGGACGGACGGGTCACCTCGACCCTGCGCACCGAGATGAACCGGCTGCGCAAGCTGCTCGGCGAGCACGTGCTCACCAGCCGGCCGTACCGGCTCGCGGCGGACGTGCGGGCCGACTGGCTCGAGGTCGGTCGATGCCTGCGCGACGGCGACCTCGTCGGTGCGCTCGCTCGCTACACCGGCCCCCTGCTGGCGTCCTCCCGCGCCCCGGGACTAATCAATGCAAACCATAAAACAACTGATAAAGCCATAAAGAACGAGTTACCTGTGAATTCTTCCTATTCTTTTGATGAA
>JAZQNT010000151.1:0-2733 GCA_045627505.1 Nocardioides sp. | reverse complement strand
TGATGGCTCGGCGGTCAGCAGATCGCTGCCAACGCTCGGAGATGCCGGGTCCCTCGGACCCGAGCACCAGCGCGATCCGGTCCACCCCGGCGACCGCGTCCTCGATCGGGACGGCGTCGTCGGCGAGCGTGAGGGCCACCGGGGTGAACCCAGCGCTGGACAGGTCGGGCATAGCCTCGTACCAGTCCTCGATCCGCGCCCACGGCATGGTGAAGACCGCCCCCATCGCCACCTTCACAGAGCGCCGGTACAGCGGATCGGCGCACCGCGGCGAGAGCAGGACGGCGTCGAAGCCCATCGCGGCCCCCGAGCGGAAGATGGCGCCGACGTTGGTGTGGTCCACGACGTCCTCCAGGACCAGGACGCTCCGGGCGCCTGAGAGCACCTCGGCGACCGAGGGCAACGGACGTCGGTGCAGCGAGGCCAGCGCGCCACGGTGCACGTGGAAACCGGTCACCTCCTCTGCGAGCTCCTCGGACAGGACGTAACAGGGTGCGTCGGTCGAGCCCAGCACGTCCGACAACCCGTCGAGCCACCGCGGCGCCATCAGGAACGAGCGCGCGGCGTGGCCTGACTCGATCGCCCGCCGCACCACCTTCTCCCCCTCGGCGATGAAGAGGCCGTGCTCCGACTCGAGTGACTTGCGCAGCTGGACGTCGCGGAGGTCGCGGTAGTCGGTCAGCCGCGGGTCCGCCGGGTCGGTGATCTCGATCAGTTCGGCCACGTCAGGCTCCTGCCCGTTCACCGGAGTCGGTCAGCGCGGCGCCGGAGGCGCTGCGCGTCACGTCCGCCGGGTGGTGGGCGAAGCGCTCGGGGTGCGCGACCGCCACCACCGCACCGACCACGATGATCGCCGGGGGCCGCACGCCCTCGCTGGCGACCGCCGCGGACAGCTCGCCCAGCGTGGTCAGCACCGTCCGTTCGGTGGGCATCGAGCCGTCCAGGACGACGGCCACCGGGGTGTCACGCTCGCGACCGTTCTCCATGAGGCTGTCCGCGATCGCGGCGGCGTTCTCCACCCCCATCAGCACCACGAGCGTGCCGCGCATGCGTCCCAGTGCTGGCCAGTCGACCAGTGAGTCGGGGTGTCCCGGAGGGACGTGCCCCGACAGCACCGTGAACTCGTGGGCCACACCGCGGTGGGTGACCGGGATCTGGGCCAGGCCGGGCACCGCCACCGAGGAGGTGATCCCCGGGATCACGGTGACCTCGACGCCCGCCGCGCGACACGCCTGGACCTCCTCGAACCCACGCCCGAAGACGAAGTTGTCCCCACCCTTGAAGCGGACCACCCGCTTCCCGGCCAGTGCTCGCTCGACCAGCACCTCGTTGATCTGCTCCTGTCGGGCGCTGCGGCCGCGGGGCAGCTTGGTGACGTCGATCAGCTCGACATGCGGACCGAGTTCGTCGAGCAGGGCGCGGGGTGCGAGCCGGTCGGTCACCACCACGTCGGCCGAGGCCAGCGCGTGCCGCGCCGCGACGGTCACCAGCTCGGGGTCGCCCGGCCCACCGCCGACGAGCACCACGCCCGGCGTCCGGTCCAGCGCCGACGAGGCGTTCAGCACGCCGTCACGCAGGGCGGTGAGGATGTCGTCACGGAGGGTGGCGGACTGGCGCGGCTCCCGGTTGCCCAGCACCGCCACGGTGACGCTGCCGTGGCGGCCGACGGCCGGGGTCCAGGCGGAGGCAGAGACGGCGTCGTCACTGCGCACGCAGAAGACCCGCCGCTCCTCGGCGGCGGCGCCCACCCGGGCGTTGACCAGAGGATCGTTCGTGGCCGCGATGACGTACCACGCCCCGTCGAGGTCGCTCTCGGTGAACGGACGCAGCGTCAGGGCGATCTCCTCGCCCATGCCCTCGATCGCAGGCGTGACCTCGGGGGAGATCACCTCGACCAGTGCGCCGCAGTCGATGAGCGGCGGAATGCGCCGCTGGGCCACGCTGCCGCCGCCGACCACGACGACACGTCGACCGGCCAGCCGCAGGCCGGCCGGGTACGGGGGGAAGTCAGTCATGCGCCCATTCTCGCTCCCCTTCAGGTGCAGGTGCGCACCGCGCCCGCTGCGCGGCCACTCGCGAGGGCTGCGTGCACCGGCGCGGATCGCTAGCCTCGAACGCATGGCCCTCGAACGCCCCGTCGCCCCGGACCCGTACTCGCTGCTCCCGCAGGTGCCGCGCTTCGTCCTCACCAGCGACGACCTGCGCGACGGTCAACCGCTGCCCGACGCCCAGCTGGCGCGGCTCGGCAACACTTCCCCGCACCTTCGCTGGTCCGGGGCCCCGGCGGAGACGCGCTCCTACGTGGTCACCTGCTTCGACCCGGACGCGCCCACGCCGTGCGGCTTCTGGCACTGGGCGGTCGTGGACCTCCCGGCCTCCGTCACGGAGCTACCGACCGGCGTGAGGGCGGACCAGCTCCCCGACGGCGCCTTCGTGCTGCGCAACGACGAGGGCGAGCGCGCCTTCCTGGGGGCCGCTCCCCCGCCGGGCGACCACCCCCACCGCTACTACTTCGTCGTGCACGCGGTGGGTGAGCACACCCTGGGGATCGACGCCGACGCCTCGAACGCAGCCATGAGCTCCCGCCTGGCCTTCACGACCCTGGCTCGCGGAACTGCGGCAATAGCTGCTATCTTTATAATGGTTTCTCTTGTTTTCGGATCCATTTGATTAAGACCGTCAACAATTTTCTGAATAACAGAAACTACATCCCTTATTACGGGAATCAAAATG
>JAZQNT010000150.1:0-5228 GCA_045627505.1 Nocardioides sp. | reverse complement strand
GGCGACGGCTCGCAGTTCGGCATCTCCATCACCTACGCCACCCAGCCCAGCCCCGACGGCCTCGCGCAGGCGTTCACCATCGGTGCCGACCACATCGGGGACGACTCGGTGGCGCTGGTGCTCGGCGACAACATCTTCCACGGCGCCGGGTTGGGCACCCAGTTGCGCCGCTTCGCTGACGTCGTCGGGGCCGCGGTCTTCGGCTACCGGGTCTCCGACCCGCGCGCCTACGGCGTGGTGGAGTTCGACGCCAACGGCAAGGCACTCTCGTTGGAGGAGAAGCCGGAGGCGCCGAAGTCCCACTACGCCGTGCCCGGCCTCTACTTCTACGGCAACGACGTCGTGAAGTACGCCGGTGAGCTCAAGCCCTCCGCCCGGGGCGAGCTGGAGATCACCGACCTCAACCAGCGGTACCTGGAGGAGGGACGCCTGCAGGTGGAGGTGCTGCCCCGCGGCAGTGCCTGGCTGGACACCGGCACGTTCGACTCCCTCAACGACGCCTCCAACTTCGTCCGCACGATCGAGGCCCGCCAGGGGTTCAAGGTCGGGTGCCCCGAGGAGGTCGCCTGGCGCATGGGGTTCCTCGACGACGCCGAGCTCGCGGAGCGCGCCCGTCCGCTGGTGAAGTCGGGCTACGGGGCGTACCTGTTGGGCCTGCTGGACGGCTGAGCGCCGCTTGGGGGACCGGGGCCCAGCGCCGGGGCGCCGGTCAGGTCACGGCTCCAGGTCGGCGTCCACCATCGCCGCGACCATCTGCTCGAACGTGCGCGTCGGGGCCCAGCCGAGCTCGGAGCGCGCCCGGCTCGCGTCGCCGAGCAGCTCGGTGGCGTCGTTCGGACGCACGTACGCGGCGTCGATCCGCAGGAACCGTTCCCAGTCGATGATCCCGACGTGCGCGAACGCGGCCGCCGCGAGGTCGTGCACCGAGTGGCCGACGCCGGTGGCCACCACGTAGTCCTGCGCGACCCGGTGCCGGGCCGCCCGCACCAGCGCGTCCACGTGGTCGGGGGCCCAGCCCCAGTCGCGGCGCACGCCGGTGGTGCCCAGGACCAGCTCGTCGGCCTCGCCGCGGGCGATCGACGCCACGGTCTGGGTGATCTTGCGGGTCACGAAGGTGTTCGGCCGGCGTGGCGACTCGTGGTTGTAGAGCACCGCCGCCACTGCGTGCAGTCCGCGGGCGCGGGCCTCGGCCACGGCCAGGTGCGCGGCCGCCTTCGCCTCGCCGTAGGGGTTGGTGGGGGCGATCGGGGTCGCCTCGGTCTGGGGAGACTGCGCGGGCGACCCGAACACCTCCGCGCTCGACGCCTGCACGAACGCCACCGGGTGGCCCTCCTCGTGCAGCGCCAGGGTGGCGTCCAGCAGGGTGATCGCGGCGTCGCCGTTCACCGCGCGGACCAAATCCGGTTCCTTCCAGCTGCGGGCCACTGAGCTGATCGCGGCCAGGTTGTACACCTCGTGCGGACGCACCTGCTGCAGCAGCCGCGCCGTGGCCTCGTGGTCGGTGAGGTCGCCGACGTGCAGCCGCACCGCCTGGGGCACGAACTCCGGCCGCGTCCGGGTGTGCGCCAGTCCGTGCACCTCGTAGCCGTCGGCCAGCAGCTGCTCGGCCAGGTAGGAGCCGTCCTGACCGCCAATCCCGGTGACGAAGGCACGGCGGGGCTGTCCGCCCTCCGACGTCACCGCCAGCCAGCCTTCAGCGCCTCGAGGTCGGCGTCGACCATCATCCGGACCAGGGTCTCGAAGTCCACCGTCGGCTCCCAGCCCAGGGCCCGCTTCGCCTTGGACGCGTCGCCGATCAGGGTGTCCACCTCGGCGGGCCGCAGGAACCGGGGGTCCTGGCGCACGTACTTCTCCCAGTCGGTGATGCCCACGTGGTCGAAGGCGATCGTGACCAGGTCGCGGATCGAGTGCGAGACCCCGGTGGCGATCACGTAGTCGTCGGCCTCGTCCTGCTGCAGCATCCGCCACATGGCCTCGACGTAGTCGCCGGCGTAGCCCCAGTCGCGGCGCGCGTCCAGGTTGCCCAGCACCAGTTCGTCGGCCAGGCCCAGGTGGATCTTCGCCACCGTGCGCGAGACCTTGCGGGTCACGAACTCCTCGCCCCGGCGCGGTGACTCGTGGTTGAACAGGATCCCCGAGGAGGCGTGCATCCCGTAGGACTCGCGGTAGTTGACCGTCATGTGGTGGCCGAAGACCTTGCTGACGCCGTACGGCGAGCGCGGCCACAGCAACGTGGTCTCGCGCTGCGGGGTCTCCTGCACCTTGCCGAACATCTCCGAGCTCGACGCCTGGTAGAAGCGCACCTTGTCCAGGTCGCTGCTGGCGTGCAGGCGCAGCGACTCCAGCATCGTCAGCACCCCCTTGCCGGTGACGTCGGAGGTGAGCGCGGCGTTCTCCCACGAGTACGCGACGAACGAGATCGCGCCCAGGTTGTAGACCTCGTCGGGGTTGGCCGCGGCCAGCGCCCGCAGCAGCGACGACATGTCGGTCAGGTCGCCGGTGTGCAGCGTGACCTCCGGGACCAGCTCCTCCACCAGGTCGCGGCGGGGGTTGTTCTGACCCCGGATCACCCCGTGCACGTCGTACCCCTTGGCGAGCAGCAGCTCCGCCAGGTAGAGCCCGTCCTGACCGGTGATGCCGGTGATCAGGGCGGTGGGGCGGGACGAGGCCGTCGGCGTGCGTGGGGTGGCGTCGAGTGGCATGGGCGACAGTGTCGCAGGCCCCACCTGCCCGCGACGCACGTATCGTTGCCCGACATGAAGATCCTCGTCACCGGCGGCGCCGGGTACATCGGCTCGCACACCGTGTTGACCCTCCTCGAGAAGGGGCACGAGGTCGAGGTGGTCGACAACTACGACAACTCCTCGCCCGAGGCGATCCGTCGCGTCGAGCGGCTCACCGGCCGCACCGTGGTGACCCACGAGATGGACCTGCGCGAGGAGGAGCGCCTGACCGCGCTGTTCGCCGAGGGTGACTACGACGCGGTGATCCACTTCGCCGGGCTCAAGGCCGTGGGCGAGTCGGTGGAGAAGCCGACGCTCTACTACGGCACCAACCTCGAGTCGACCCTCTGCCTGGTGCGGGCCATGACCGCCTCGCGCACCCGCACCCTGGTCTTCTCCTCCTCGGCCACCGTCTACGGCGAGCGCGCCCAGGTGCCCTACCTGGAGGCGTTCGAGCCGCTGGAGTCCACCAACCCCTACGGCCGGACCAAGGTGATGATCGAGCTCATGCTCGGCGACATCGCCAAGGCCGACCCCGCGTGGCGGATCGCCCTGCTGCGCTACTTCAACCCGGTCGGCGCCCACCCGTCCGGCGAGATCGGCGAGGACCCGGCCGGGATCCCCAACAACCTCACCCCGTACATCTCCCAGGTGGCGGTGGGACGTCTGGAGAAGCTCGGCGTCTTCGGCGACGACTACGACACCCCCGACGGCACCGGACTGCGCGACTACATCCACGTCATGGACCTGGCCGAGGGCCACGTGGCTGCGCTCGAGCACCTGGCCGCCACCGAGGGCATCGGCGCGAGGGCCTGGAACCTCGGCACCGGCGAGGGCACCTCCGTGCTCGAGGTGGTGAAGGCGTTCGAGAAGGCGTCCGGCGTGGAGATCCCCTACGAGGTCAAGCCGCGTCGGGCCGGTGACCTCGCCCGGTCCTACGCCGACGCCACCCGCGCCAAGCAAGAGCTGGGCTGGGTCGCCACGCGCGGCATCGACGAGATGTGCGTCGACCTCTGGCGCTGGCAGTCGCAGAACCCGCAAGGGTACCGCGAGGCCTGATCGCTCGACCATCCCGTAGGAAGTTCGGCCCGGTTCTGGCTGTCGGAGCCAGAGTTGGGCCGAACTTCCTTGTGCCACGGCTGCCTGTGCATGACCTCGGCGAGGCAGCAGCGCGAACGGGCAGGTTGGAGGGGTGGATCCGGTCGACGTCGTGCGCAGGCTCGGAGGGGTGGCCGCGTCCGGGGAGATCATCGGGGTCTCCACCCGCGCCCAGCTCCGCACCGCCGTGAAGCGGGGGCGCCTCGTCCGTCTGCGCCACGACACCTACGCGTTGGGTGACCTCGACAGCGCACGCGCCGAAGCGGTGGCAGCGGGCGGCGTCCTGTCGCACCTCAGTGCCGCACAGTGGTGGGGCTGGAAGGTGAAGTTTCCGCCCATACGGACCCATGTGACCGTCCCGGCGAACCGACGTCGACCGGCCGGCAACCTTGCCGTCCACTTTGCCCACCTGGCCGAGAAGGAGATCCACCGTGACGTCACCGACCAGGTCCGCACCGTGATCGATTGCGCCCGGACGCTGCCGTTCGACGAAGCCCTCGCCGTCGCCGACAGTGCACTGCGCTCCGGCGACATCGACCGCACCGACCTGGAGAACGCGTTGATCGGCTGCCCGCGCACCGGGCGTCGGCGCGCAGAACGGGTCGTGGAGTGCGCTGACGCCCGGGCGGACAACCCGTTCGAGTCGGTGCTGCGAGCGATCGCCCACGACGTCGCGGGGCTTGACGTCGAGCCGCAGGGCGAGGTCCTGGGCGTGGGACGGGTCGACCTGCTCGATCGCCGACGCGGCATCGTGATCGAGGCCGAGTCGTTCGAGTTCCACGCGGGTCGTGACGCGATGCGGCGAGACGTGCAGCGCTACACCGCGTGCACCCGGCTCGGCCTGGTGGTGGTGCGCTTCCTCTGGGAAGAGGTCATGTTTCGGCCCGAGCACGTCAAAGCCGTCCTCGTCGACGTGACCACCAGGGCGGAGGTTCAAGCCTTCGAATCGCTCAGAGGCGGCAAGATGCTCGAACTTCCTACGTGGTGGTCGACTTGATCGACGGTGGCCCTAGTCTGCTGCCCGTGAGCGACTCCGAACTCCTGGTCACCTCCTCCGACGGCGTGGTCACGGTGGTCTTCAACCGGCCACACCGCCACAACGCGTTCACCAAGGCGATGTACGCCGAGATGCGTGCCCTCTTCGAGGACCTGGCCACGCGTCCGGACGTGCGGGTGGTGGTGCTGCGCGGCGCCGGGGGCCGGGCGTTCGCCGCGGGCAACGAGATCTCCGACTTCGTCGAGGCGGACGCCGCCGCGTACGAGGAATGGATCCGCGAGATGCTGCTCGCGCTGTTCGAGCTGCCGCAAGTGACCATCGCGGCGATCGACGGCGTCTGCGTGGGCGGTGGGCTGGCGGTCGCCACCCACTGCGACATCCGGATCGCCACCCCCGAGTCGCGCTTCGGC
>JAZQNT010000149.1:0-2696 GCA_045627505.1 Nocardioides sp. | reverse complement strand
GCCCGTGGGGGCGTCGGCAGGGATCGGGCGGGGGCAGGCGTGGTCGGGGTTGTGCATGGGGCGTGCGCAGCCGTGGCAGCGCGCGGCCGGGGCGTTCATCCGGTGGGCTCCCAGACAGAGAGGTTGGTGCCGTTCGGCCCGTAGAAGTGGGCGATGGCGCCGACGGTGACGCGTGCTGTCGGGAACATGCCAGCGGCTACGCCTTGCTCGGCAAAGAACTTCGCGTCTTCGGGCAGTGTGAACCGGGCGACCTCTTCGCCGTTGACGACGACGGCGGCACGGGACACGAACCGGGGCTTCTTGGCGGCCGGGGCGCTCACAGGACCAGCCCGTGGGCGTCGTGGCGGGCAGTGGCGGCAGCGAGCGCAAGGGGGCGCATGGCGTCGAGGGCCTCGCAGTGGGCGTGGAATCCGCCGTCGTGCATCTGCACTGCTCCGGCCAACCCGGTGAGGATGCGGGCCCGGGAGTCGGCGAGCGCGTAGGCGTCGGTCACGGGCACGAACAGGGCACCCACGGCCATCTTGTGTTCCACGGCGTCGCGGGTTGCCAGCAGGGCGGCCAGCAGGTCGGTGGTGATCGCTTCGGCGGCACGGCGCAGGTCAGCGGCGCCGGGCATGGCGCCGGAGGCCTCGGTGGCGAGCCACTTGGCGTAGGAGGTGCGCTCGTCCATCGTGTCTTGGATCGCGAGGTGCAGTCGCGCGAGGGCTTGCTCGGGGGTGGGCTTCGGCTCGGTCATGGTGTGTGTCTCTCTCTCGGGATGGTTCGGGGATGCCGGTCGGCGACCTCTCCCCCACCCCCGGGACACACGTCCTCGGGGATGAGGGGCAGGCAGACGAATCAGGCGGTAGGAATCCATGAGGTGCCGCACGACTCGCAGGCCAGCAAACCGACCTCCGACGGGCCATACACGTAGCCCTCACCCTTCGCGCCGCACTCCGGGCACGGGGTGTGGGCGTGACGGTAGGCATACGGCAGGGCCTCAGCCACCGTGACACCGGACTCCCACATCGTGTGAAGCATGTCGTTCGCAGTGGCGGCCGGATCAGGGAACCCGGCGTGGAGGGCCTCAACCCGGATCACCTCAGTGAGCGCGGCAGCCACGTAGCCGAACGTCTGCCACTGGAAGTCGTGGCCGCGACCGATGGAGTTCGTCGCGAGGGTGGCCGTCCGCAACGTCTCAGCCAGAGCCAGCGCGTCCGGGTGCATCACCAACGTGTCAGCCTCCCCGGCGTGCACCCCCTCGAACACACACTCGGTGCACCCAGACTGGCAGTGGCAGGCAGCCTCACAGGCCGGGCAGCCGGACAGGCGGCCAGCCTCATGCGGGTAGTCGGTGTGGGCCGGGGCAGCGGTGACGGCGCTCATGGGTCTCTCTCGTCTCTCTCAGGTGGTCCGTCCCGGTCGCTCCCGGGCACAACCAAAAGGTATCCCGCCAGCGCGCACAACGGGAGAGGTCGCGACACTGCGCAGTCAGCTCGACCACGCACGCGCACCAGAGACACACACAACCCACCCCCCACGAACGCCAACGGGGAGGGGGTGGGGTGTTTTGGTGGTGTGGTGGCTGGGGGTCAGCGTCGGGGTGTGGGGAGGGTGATGGGTCCGTAGCCGAAGCGGTCGTGGAGGGTGTGGGCGAGGCGGGTGCGGAGGTCGTGGATGGTTTCGTGTCCGGGGCCGTCGAGGTGGTGGCGGGTGACGTGTCCGGCGATGTTGTCGCGGTCGGTGGTGGGGTTGGTGTGCCAGTCGTCCATGGCGTGGGCGAGGTCGGTGGCGTGGGTGGCGGCGGCTTCGGCGTACTCGACCAGTGTCAGTGCCACGGCGTCGGCCTCGGCTCTCACGTGGGCTGGGGGGCGGCCGGAGGCGATGGAGGCGCAGCGGCGCAGCGGCTCGATCAGTGACGCGACCGTCTCGACCAGTGACGCGGTGGCGGCGGCCACGTCGGCGAGGTAGCCGGTCTCCCACGCCGGGTCAGTGGCGTCAATGTCGGGGAGTCCCTGCCACAGCGAGTCCGTCACAGCACGGGCGTACAGAGCAGTCACCGCAGGCAGGACCGACTCCACGTAGGCCAGACCACGGGCAGGGGTCACAGGGCGACGGCAGGCAGACGGGAAGGTGATCGGGTCCATGGGTGTGTGTCTCTCTCTCAGAAGGCGTGTGGTGGCTGTCTGGGGCCTGCGGCGCCACGGGGCGGCAGGCGTGGCGCCGGGGCGGCGCCGGGGCGGGAGGTCGGCGCTCCGCAACGTATTACGAAGCACCGACCGTATTACGCCAGTCGGTCAGGTTCGGGGCAGCACGGGCGCCACCGACGAGCACGGGTAGGCGTGCGCCCACATGGCGCCGTTGGCGTCCACGAACACAGGACACAGGCCGACGGCGGCCTCCGGGTTGGCGACAAACTCGGCCACGCGGAGCACCACAGCGTTCACGTCGCCACGCTGGAACCCGACCAGCGCGGCAGGCTCCCCGCGCCAGAAGTCCTGCCGGTCGATGGGCAGCGACGCGCCCACGGGCCCCTCGGCCGGGACCAGCGCGTGGTACGGGTACGGCAAGGGCTTGCCCGGGCCGTAGGTGCCGTCGGCGGTGTTGGCGACCGACACCGTGAGGGCGGTCGGGCGCGGCGCCGGGGTGGCGGCCGGGGCGTCCTGCGCAGTCTCGACGTCGCCCGCGACAGGTCGCAGCTCGGACCCCTCGTGGAT
>JAZQNT010000148.1:0-2157 GCA_045627505.1 Nocardioides sp. | reverse complement strand
GTGCAGCAGGCCCAGCGCGATCACCTGCAGCCACATCGGCCAGTCCGAGGCGGTGGCGGTGAACTGCGGCAGCAGCGCCATCAGGAAGTCGGATCGTAGCCATGTCGTTCTGTGAGCCAAGGAGTTGTCCCTCTCTATTGTCTTCCTAAGACCGCTTGGCCTCCGACTTGTGCAGCAGGCCCAGCGCGATCACCTGCAGCCACATCGGCCAGTCCGAGGCGGTGTCGGTGAACTGCGGCAGCAGCGCCATCAGGAGCAGCAGCACTTTGGGGTTCAGCCCGGGGACGCCGAACCCGGTGGCGGCCTCCCGCACCCACGAGCCGGACTCGTCCGCCCGCCCCTCGGTGACCGCCGCCTCCTGGGTGCGCAGCATGGAGATGCCCAGCCAGACCAGGTAGACGACACCGACCAGCGTCAGCCCCTCCAGCAGGCCGGGGGTGGCGGCCATCACCGCGGCCAGGCCGAGCGCCACCAGCACCGTGACGGCGAAGTGGCCCGACAGCATCCCGACCACCGCCGGGGTGACCCGGCGGTGCTTGAGCCCGGCGCTGATCGCGTAGGCCCAGTCGGCGCCGGGGGTCATCGCGAACATCACCGAGACGCCCCAGAAGGCTGCGACGGTGCCGGGGTTCATGTGGTTCTCCTGGGTGGCGGCGTCCGGCACTCCTGACGGACCGGAGGCGGGGGAACGGACGCACTGCAAGGTTACGGTCGAACGGCCGGAATGTGTTTCCAACTTCTTCCGTCGAAGCACCCTGGTGCGCAAGAATCTGCTCCATGGATGCGATTGACCGGAAGATCCTTGCGGCACTGCAGCAGGACGGGCGTCTGAGCGTCACCGAGCTGGCTGAGAAGGTCGGGCTCAGCGTCTCCCCGTGCCACCGGCGGCTGCGCTCACTGGAGAAGTCCGGGGCGGTCGCCGGCTACCGCGCCCACCTGGACGCCGCCGCCCTCGGCTTCGGCTTCGAGGCGCTGGTCTTCGTCACCATGCACTCCGCCGACCGCTCCACGCTCGCCGCGTTCGAGGAGGCGGTGGCGCAGGTGGCAGGCGTCCAGCAGGCTCAGCGCCTGTTCGGTGACCCCGACTTCCTGCTCCGGGTGATCGCCCGCGACCTCGCCGACTTCCAGCGCCTCTACGACGAGCGGCTCTCCGACCTCCCCGGCGTCCGCCGCCTCACCTCGACGCTGGTGATGAAGTCGATCGTCGAGGACGCACCGCTCCCGCTGTGACGCGCCCTCGAGCCCTCGCTCCCCGCCGCCCTTCGCAGGACGTCATGGCTTTCGCAGGTCCTGACCCACGAAAGCTATGACGTCCCGCGGGTGGGCGGGCGACGTCCTGCGCCGGCGGTCACCCGCCACGCACCGGGGTGCTGGTCCTCGGGGACCGGGAGCCCGGCGACCAGGGCTTGGGTCGCCTCCCGGAACCGCGGGCAGGTGGTGACGTCGTGGGCGGTGCAGTGCAGGGCGTGCTCGGTCACCTCCCGAGCCACCTCGATCTCCAGCCGTCGTCGGTCGAGGTCAGCCAGGTGCTGCTCCAGGAGCTCGCGCCGCCCCTCGGCCTCCACGTCGAAGAGGGACCGGATCTGCTCCAGGCTCAGGCCCGCGGCCTGGTTCGCGATGATCGCGGCGATCCGCACCACCTCGTCCTCCCCGAACCGGCGCCGCCCCACGGAGTCGCGCTGCGGGGTGAGCAGCCCGACGTCCTCCCAGTGCCGCAGGACGTGCGGGGCCAGGCCGAACCGTTCGGCCACCTCGCCGATGGCGAATTCGGCCGGAACAGGAGTTGACCTCATGTCGACATGAACTCACAGGATGGACGCATGGACAACCCCACCACCCCGCACACCTTCGACACCGAGGCACTCGTCATCGGTGGCGGCCCCGCCGGTCTCCAGGCCGCGATCACCCTGGCCCGGGTGCACCGTTCCGTGCTGCTGGTGGACTCCGGTCGGCCGCGCAACGCCCCTGCCGCGCACATGCACAACTTCCTCACCCACGACGGCACCGACCCGAGCGAGTTCCGCCGTGCGGCGCGCGCCGAGGTGGAGGCGCTGCCCGACGCCCGGGTGCTCGACGACGAGGTGGTGCGCCTCGACCGCGACGGCGACGGCTTCCTCGCCCACACCGCCGCCGGGCGCCTGGGGCGCGGCCGCACCG
>JAZQNT010000147.1:0-2589 GCA_045627505.1 Nocardioides sp. | reverse complement strand
ATAAATGTCGAGGAGTTTGTAAAACAGGCAATGGACCTTAAGTCGTTTGTAAATGATTCAAGGTCGAATAAGATGATGGAATTCATGCTTACGCAGGATGAGTCGCATCCCAGGCTGGCGACACACCGCGGTGCCGTAGCCGGTGCCGCCGGCGAGCAGGACGGCGCGCAGGCGACGACGCGAACGCGTCGCCATCAGCGCGGCGATCAGGATCACCGCACCCACGGCCGCCTGGACCGGGGTGTCCCACGGGCGCAGCCGGATGGTGTCGCGGGTGGCCAGCAGCATCGAGCCCGGGAGCACGATCACCACCAGCAGGGTGATGCCGAGGTAGGCGGCCGCCGATCCACGCTGGACGACCGCGGTCAGCTCGACGGCGAACCGGTCGAGGCCCCGCATGATCCGGCGGTAACCGCCCTCCACCGAGACGTCGAGCGAAAGCGCGCCCTGGAGCTGCTCCACCGGACGACGCAGCGCGAACAGCAGCCCACCGGCGCCGAGCGCCAGCAGCGTGAGGACCAGGGGCAGGCCGAACCCGTGCCACAACGACAGCTCGGCGTGGTGGACCCCGGGGGCGAAGAGGTCGGCCTGGCGGGAGAGCACCTCGGTCAGCGGCGCGCCGAGGAAGCCGGTCAGCAGACCCAGGACGCCGAGCATCACCGGACCCACGGCGAAGCCGAGGGCGACGTCGTTCACCTTGGTGGGCTCCAGCGCCACCCCGCGTTCGGTCTTGGAGGCGAACGCACCCCAGACGAAGCGCAGGGAGTAGGCGGCGGTCAGCGCGGAGCCGACCACCACCACGGCGAGCACGGTCCACCCGGGTGCGCCCTGGAGGCCGGTGCCGTCGCCGTACTTGGCGACGTCGACCAGGGCCAGCAGCACCGACTCCTTGGCCACGTAGCCGAGCAGCGGCGGGAATCCGGCCATCGACGCCGCGGCCAGCACGGAGGCGGCCGCCACCCAGGGCATGCGCCGGGCCAGTCCCGACAGCTTGCGGAGGTCACGGGTACCCGTGGTGCGGTCGATCAGGCCGACCACCAGGAAGAGCGTCGCCTTGAACATCGCGTGCGCGAGCACGACGCCGAGTCCGGCGAGCGTGGCCGCCCGGGTGCCGATGCCCAGCACGGCGATCATGAAGCCCAGCTGCGAGACGGTGCCGAAGGCGAGGAGCAGCTTGAGGTCGTTCTGCTTCAGCGCCCGCAGGCCGCCGAGAATCATCGTCAGCAGGCCCAGGCCCACCACCAACGGTCCCCAGCCGGCGGTGTTCAGGGCGTAGGCGGGGGCGAACAGCGCGACCAGGTAGACACCGGCCTTCACCATCGCGGCGGCGTGCAGGTAGGCGCTCACCGGGGTGGGGGCGGCCATCGCCGCGGGCAACCAGAAGTGGAACGGGAACAGCGCCGACTTCGAGATCGCGCCCACCATCAGCAGCAGCACGCCGATGCCCACGGCGGTGCCGGTGGGCGGGGCGGCAAGGATCTCCGAGATCCGGTAGGTCCCGGCGCTCTGGCCCAGGATCAGCGCACCCACCAGCATGGCGAGGCCGCCGAGCGTGGTGACCACGAGCGCCTGGAGCGCGGCCCGACGTGCGGTCAGGCGGGTGACGTCGTGGCCGACCAGCAGGAACGAGAAGACGGTGGTCAGTTCCCAGAAGACGTAGAGGAGCAGCAGGTCATCGGCGAGGACCAGGCCGAGCATGGCTGCGATGAAGGCCACCAGGATCCCGGCGAAGCGTGGGACGCCGGAGGAGTCGTCGTGGAAGTACCAGGCGCAGTAGGCGAGGACCACCGCTCCGATGCCGAGCACCACCAGGGACAGCACCCATTGCAGGGGTCCCATGGCGAACGCCAGTTCGAGCCCGATCGAGGGCACCCACTCCACCACCTGGGTGGTGCGTTCCCCGTCGAAGGCGGCGGGGGCCTGCGCGGCGAACCAGACCCCGACGCCGGCCGGCACGACCGCTATCCAGGCGAAGGCACGACGGCCCACCTTGAGGAGCACGGCCGGGCACACCGCCGCCAGCGCGAACAGAAGGGCGACGGCATAGATCAAGGGCGGACCTCTCGTGGCTGGGGCAGGGGGGTCAGCGGGTCTCATTCTAGAGGAGTCCTCATGACAATTCATCAGCGCCCCACCCGGCCCATCTGTCACAAAACCCCCGGAAGCCCGACGATTTCCCCGCACCCGGCCCCGGACCGAGCACTAGGGTCGGCGGCGTGACGCCTCCCGACGCACCGGACAGCCACGCCCCCCTGCCCACGAGCGACCCCACGAGCGACGCCACGAGCGACGCGGGCAGCAGCGCCCCGCGCGCGCCCGGACGGTCGGAAGAACGGGGAGCGCTGGAGAAGCTCCGGCGTCTGGTGCAGCTCCCCACGGTGTCCGACCGGGACCCCGAGCGCATCGACCACGCCGCCTTCGGACGCCTGCACGACACGCTGGCCGACCTCTTCCCGCTGCTGCACGAGCGCCTCGACCTCACCCCGGTGGGCCGGCACGGGCTGCTGCTGCAGTGGCCGGGCCGCTCGGCCGAGCGCCCGGTGGTGCTGATGGCGCACCTGGACGTGGTGCCGGTCGACTCCGACTCCC
>JAZQNT010000146.1:0-7031 GCA_045627505.1 Nocardioides sp. | reverse complement strand
CTCGGCGCCAGCCGTTTCGGCTCGCTGACCTCCGAGCTCGGCGCGCTGCTCGAGCTGCTCGAGGAGAGCTGACCCCGGGCGATCCCTCCCGCCTGCTCCTCCCTCTCACCCCCTCCCGCACCCACCCTCCGGGACGTCATCGCTTTCGGGGCCCCCGGCCCACGATTCCCATGACGTCCGGCGGGCGCGCGGGCCTGCTGTGACGCAGACCACGCCTCCTCGGCGCTCTCGCACGCAGAAGTGACGCCCCCGTCATCCGGGCGAAACACCAGCGCACGAAGTTTCTTCCATTCGGGAACAACTCACCCGGTTTCCAGGAGGGAAGAAAACTCGTGCGCATCCACACCGACAACCAGCAGCGAGGACGCCGTGCAGCAGGCGTGCTCGCGGTCCTCGCCCTCGGCCTCACGGCCACCGCCTGCGGCTCCAAGGACGGGGAGGCGTCGTCCGCCGACTCGTGCGTCGACACCAGCGGCAGCACCGTCAAGATCGGCTTCCTCAACTCGCTCTCGGGCACCATGGCGATCAGCGAGACGACCGTCTCGAAGTCGCTGAACCTGGCGGCCGAGGAGATCAACGCGTCCGGCGGCGTCCTGGGCAAGAAGCTCGAGATCGTCCAGGAGGACGGCGCCTCCGAGCCCGCCACCTTCGCCACCAAGGCCGAGAAGCTGGTCCAGAAGGACTGCGTCGCGGCCGTCTTCGGCGGCTGGACGTCGAGCTCGCGCAAGGCGATGCTGCCGAAGTTCGAGGGGCTGAACTCGCTGCTCTTCTACCCCGTCCAGTACGAGGGCCTGGAGTCGAGCAAGAACATCTTCTACACCGGCGCCACCACCAACCAGCAGATCATCCCGGCGCTCGACTGGCTCAAGGACGAGAAGAAGATCAAGTCGATCTTCCTGGTCGGCTCCGACTACGTCTTCCCGCGCACGGCCAACAAGATCATCAAGGCCTACGCCGAGGAGCACGGGATCGAGGTCAAGGGCGAGAAGTACGAGGAGCTCGGCTCCACCAGCTTCGGCACCGTGGTCGACCAGGTGAAGGCCGCCGGCGCAGACGCCGTCTTCAACACCCTCAACGGCGACTCCAACGTCGCCTTCTTCAAGGAGTACAAGGGCAAGGGCCTGACCGCGGCGAAGATGCCGGTGGTCTCGGTCTCGATCGCCGAGGAGGAGGTGCCCGGCGTCGGGGTGGAGTACCTCAAGGGCCAGTACACGTCGTGGAACTACTACCAGACCGTCGACAGCCCGGAGAACACCAAGTTCGTCGAGGCGTTCAAGAAGGCCAACGGGGCCAAGGCGGTGACCTCGGACCCGATGGAGGCCGCCTACACCTCGCTGTACCTGTGGAAGGGCATGGTCGAGAAGGCCGACTCCTTCGACGTCAAGAAGGTCCAGGACGCCGCGGACGGCGTCTCCTTCGACGCCCCGGAGGGCACCGTCACCGTCAACGGCGAGAACCACCACATCGCCAAGACCGCACTGATCGGCCAGATCGGCGCCGACGGCCTGATCCGGACCGTGTGGTCCTCCGACGCTCCGATCGAGCCGGACCCGTACCTGAAGTCCTACTCCTGGTGGGACGGCGAGGACGGCTCGAAGTGACCTGCGTTCCCCTTCCCTGACGCCGGGCCGGGGTCGTCCCCAGCGGCGGCCCCGGCCCGGCCCCACCCCTTGGAGGACACGTGGACGTGTTCCTGTCACAGGTCTTCACCGGACTCTCCTCCGGCGGCGTCCTGCTCCTCATCGCCATCGGCCTGACCCTCACGTTCGGCCAGATGGGCGTGATCAACATGGCGCACGGCGAGTTCCTGATGGCCGGCGCCTACACCGCCTTCGTCGTGCAGACCGTCGTGGGGAACTCCGACGTCTCCCTGCTCATCGCCCTGCCGGTCGGCTTCCTGGTCGGCGGCCTGCTCGGCGTCGCCCTGGAGGCCGGGGTGCTGCGGTTCATGTACCGCCGCCCGCTCGACACCCTGCTGGTCACCTACGGGATCGGGCTGATCCTGCAGCAGGTGGCCCGCGACGTCTTCGGTGCGCCGGCCAAGGAGGTCGCGGGGCCGAGCTGGCTCAGCGGCTCGGTGCCGGTGCTCGGCTACGACTTCCCGCTCTCCCGACTCTTCCTGCTGGTGCTCTCCGGCCTCTGCCTGGCCGGGGTGGCGGCGGTGCTCAAGTTCACCGCGCTGGGCCGTCAGGTGCGCGCCACCGTGCAGAACCGCGACCTGGCCGAGGCCCTCGGCGTCTCCACCCGACGCACCGACCGGATCACCTTCTTCCTCGGCTCCGGGCTGGCCGGGATCGCCGGGGTGGCGCTCACCCTGATCGGTTCGACCGGCCCGACCATCGGCTCCTCCTACATCGTGGAGGCGTTCCTGGTGGTCGTGGTGGGCGGCATCGGGCAGCTCAAGGGCACCGTGATCGCCGCGTTCGCGATCGGGCTGAGCCAGTCGTTCCTCTCTTACTCCACCAGCGGCTCGATCGCCAAGGTGATCGTGCTACTGCTGATCGTCGCCTTCCTGCAGCTGCGTCCCCAGGGCATCTTCGCGGTGCGGACCAGGAGCCTCGCATGAGCACCCCGGCCACCGGTGCCGCCGCCCCGGGCACGACGAGCCGCCCCACGTACACCGCGCCCGGTCCCACCCCCGCCCGTCGGTGGCGGCCACCGGCCACCGCGGTCGGCCTGGTGCTGCTCACCCTCGGCCTGCTGGTGGTGGCGCCCGCCGTGCTCGACACCTTCCGGCTCACCCTGCTGGGCAAGTACTGCTGCTACGCGATCGCCGCGGTGGGCATCGGCCTGGCCTGGGGGCGTGGCGGCATGCTCGTCCTGGGCCAGGGGCTCTACTTCGGGCTCGGGGCGTACGTGATGGCCATGCACCTGCTGCTCACCGACGCCGGGCCGGGCGGCGTCCCGGAGTTCATGACCCTGTACGGCGACGGGGAGCTGCCCGTGTGGTGGGAACCGTTCCGCTCCCCCGGGGTCGCACTCGCGGCGATCGTCGTGGTGCCCGCGACGGTGGCCCTGCTGCTCGGCCTGGCCGTGTTCAAGCGTCGGGTCAAGGGCGCCTACTTCGCGATCCTCTCCCAGGCCCTGACCGCCGCCTTCGCGCTGCTGCTGGTGGGTCAGGTGAAGACCACCGGCGGGTTCAACGGGCTCAACAACTTCCGGGCGTTCTTCGGCTACTCGCTCTACGACCCCGTGAACCAGCGGATGCTGTACTTCATCGCCGCCGGCACCCTGCTGGGCGCGATCGCGCTGACCGCCTGGCTCAACTCCACCCGGTTCGGCGAACTCCTGGTCGCCACCCGCGACGCCGAGGAACGGGTCCGGTTCCTGGGCCACGACCCGGCCAACGTCAAGACCGCCGCCTACGTGGTGGCGGCCGTGCTGGCCGCAATCGGCGGCGCGCTCTTCGTCCCGATCGTCGGGATCATCTCCCCCGACGAGGTGGGCGTGACCGCCTCGATCGCACTGGTGGCCGGGGTGGCACTCGGCGGGCGGGCCTCCGTGCTCGGTCCGGCCGTGGGCGCGCTGGCCGTCGGCTGGGCCGAGACCGGGCTCTCGGAGAACTTCCCCGGCTCGTGGACCTACTTCCAGGGTGCGCTCTTCGTCCTGGTGGTGCTGCTCCTGCCCGGCGGCATCGCGCAGCTGCTGAGCCATCGGGGCGCGGCACCGGCGGCGAGCGGGGCGCCCGACGGCCCGCCCGCCCGGGGCGGCCCCGGAGGACCCGACGACCCGGCTCCCGAGGTGCCCGGCGCCGACCCCGCCGCGGCCGCCTCGCTGACCGGCACCGCCACCACCAGCGCCAGCACCAGCACCAGCACCGACGAGGAGGCCGGACGATGAGCAGCCGCAAGGACTACCTGGAGGTGCGCGACATCCGGGTCACCTTCGACGGCTTCGTCGCCGTCGACGGGGTCGACCTCACCCTGCTGCAGGGCCAGGTGCACTTCCTGATCGGACCCAACGGCGCCGGGAAGACCACCGTGGTCGACGCCCTCACCGGGCTGGTCCGGGCGAGCGGCACGGCCCGCTACGGCGAGGCCGACCTGCTCTCGCTGCCCTCGCACCGGATCGTCCGGGCCGGGGTGGGACGCACCTTCCAGACCGCGACGGTCTTCGAGGACCTCACGGTCGGGCAGAACCTCGACATCGCCGGAGGGGTGCACCGCCCGGTGCGCGGGCTCCTCAAACGGCGTCGCTCCTACTCGCCGCGGATCCGGGAGGCACTCGCGGTGGTGGGGCTCTCACACCTCGTCGACCGCCCCGCCGGCACCCTCTCGCACGGGCAGAAGCAGTGGCTGGAGATCGGGATGCTGCTGGTCCAGGACGCACAGGTGATGTTGCTCGACGAACCGGTGGCCGGGATGAGCGGCGAGGAGCGGACCGCCACCGGCGAGCTGCTGCACCGCATCGGCACCGAGCGCACCGTGATCGTGATCGAGCACGACATGGAGTTCGTCCGGGCCTACGCCGACGTGGTCACCGTGATGAGCGCCGGCAAGGTGCTCGCGCACGGCACGGTGGACGAGATCCGCGCCGATCCGGAGGTCCAACGGGTCTACCTCGGCCACACCGCCGACGCCACCGCTCCAGGGGAAGGGGCAGCCTGATGCTCGAACTGATCGACGTGCGGGGCGGCTACGGTCGCACCGAGATCCTGCACGGCGTCTCGTTGCACGTCCCGACCGGCGGGGCGGTCTCGGTGATCGGCCACAACGGTGCCGGCAAGACCACCCTGCTGCGGGCCGCAGTCGGGCTGGTGCCGCTCACCGGTGGCCGGGTGCTGCTGGACGGGGAGGACGTCACCGCCCTGCCGCCGAACCAGCGGGTGCGGCGCGGCCTGGGCTACGTCCCGCAGGGCCAGCAGGCGTTCGGCCAGATGACCACGCTGGAGAACCTGCAGCTGGTGGCCGGGCGCGACCGCGCCGCGATCGACGAGGCGCTGGACCTGTTCCCCGCCCTCACCGAGCTGCTCGGGCGGCGCGCCGGACTGCTCTCCGGCGGGCAGCGCCAGCAGCTGGCGATCGCCCGGACGCTGCTCACGAAGCCGCGGATGCTGGTGCTCGACGAGCCCACCGAGGGGATCCAGCCCAACGTGGTGGCCGAGATCGAGCGGGTGGTCATCGACCTGACCCGGCGCGGTGACCTGTCGGTGCTGCTGGTGGAGCAGCACGTCGGGTTCGCGCTGCGCGCCACCCAGACCTACGCGGTGCTGATGGCCGGACGCCTCACCACCACCGGCGAGGCCGGGGTCGGGGCGGCCGACGAGGTCCGTGCCGTGATGGCCGTATGAAGGAGACGACGTGCACCTGACTCCCTCCGACACCGAGAAGCTGCTGCTGGCCGTGGCCGGGATGGTCGCCCGCGACCGGCTGGCCCGCGGGGTGCGGTTGAACCACCCCGAGGCCGTGGCCCTGCTGGCCACCTGGGTGATCGAGCGCGCCCGGGACGGTGACGCAGACGTGGCGCAACTGATGGCCGAGGGCCGCGAGGTGCTGGGCGCCGGCCAGGTGATGCCCGGCGTGGCCGAGATGCTCCGCGACGTCCAGGTGGAGGCGACCTTCCCCGACGGCCGCAAGCTCGTCACCCTGCACCACCCCATCGGCTGACGCCGGAGCCACCGGCTGCGTCCGCCCACCAGCCCGTTCCATCTGCCCGTCCCACCTGCCATTCCAACCTGCCCGTCCCACCTCGTCCGAGAGGAGCCCTCGTGGCCTCCACCCCTTCGTCCGCCGCAGCGCCCGGAGCGATCCGCACCGCCCCGGGCACCGTCGTCCTGAACGGCGACCGCACCGACGCCGAGCGCCTGCGGCTGGTGGTGCTCAACACCGGCGACCGGCCGGTCCAGGTGGGCAGCCACGTCCACTTCGCGCAGGTCAACGCCGCCCTGGCCTTCGACCGTGAGGCGGCCCGCGGGTTCCGGCTGGACGTGCCCTCGGGCACGTCGCAACGCTTCGAGCCCGGGGCCTCGCGCGAGGTGGCGCTGGTGGCGCTGCGCGGACGCCGGGTCGTCCCCGGCATCCAGGTGGCCGCCATCCAGGTGGACGGGGCTGGGGAAGGCGCAGGGGCGACGCTGGAGGTGGCCGGTGGTTGAGATCTCCCGGGCGGCCTACGCCGCCCTCTACGGCCCGACCCGGGGCGACCAGGTCCGGCTCGGCGACACCGACCTGTGGATCGAGGTGGAGGACGACCTCACCGTCGGCGGGGAGGAGGCGGTCTTCGGCGGCGGCAAGTCGATCCGGGAGTCGATGGCGCAGTCCACGGCGAGCCGCGCCGAGGGGGCGCTGGACACCGTCATCACCAACGCGGTGGTGCTCGACCACTGGGGCATCGTCAAGGCCGACGTGGGGATCCGCGGCGGACGGATCGTCTCGCTCGGCCGAGCGGGCAACCCCGACGTCGCCGACGGCGTGCACCCGGCGCTGCTGATCGGCCCCTCCACCGACGTGGTCTCCGGCGAGGGCCGGATCCTGACCGCGGGGGCGGTCGACGTCCACGTGCACTTCCTCTCCCGCTCGCAGGTGCACGAGGCGCTGGCCACCGGGGTGACCACCGTCGGGGGTGGGGGCACCGGGCCGTCGGAGGGGTCGAAGGCGACCACCGTGACCCCCGGCCCCTGGCACCTGCACGCGATCCACCGGGCCCTGGACCCGCTGCCGGTCAACGTGCTGCTGATGGGCAAGGGCAACACGGTCTCCGCGGCCGGGCTGGCCGAGCAGGCGATGGCGGGCGCGGCGGCGTACAAGGTGCACGAGGACTGGGGCTCCACCCCGGCCGCGATCGACGCGGCGCTGCGGGCCGCCGACGAGCACGGGCTGCAGGTGGCGCTGCACTCCGACAGCCTGAACGAGGCCGGGTTCCTGGAGTCGACCCTGGGCGCGGTCGGCGGGCGCGGGATCCACGCCTTCCACGCCGAGGGCGCGGGCGGCGGCCACGCGCCGGACATCATCAGCGTCTGCTCGCACGCCAACGTCATCCCCGGCTCCACCAACCCGACGCTGCCGCACACCGTGAACACGGTGGCCGAGCACCTC
>JAZQNT010000145.1:0-1908 GCA_045627505.1 Nocardioides sp. | reverse complement strand
CCCGGCACCCATTCGGGTGCCGGGCCTCTGCGGTGATCCGGGGATCAGTGGAGCTCGGGCTCCTTGGGAGCCTCGACCTCGTCGTGGTGGTGCGCCGCCTCGATCTCTGCGGCGGTCGGCTTCTGCACGTTGTAGCCGTACCACCAGGCAGCGAGCTTCGCGCGGCGACGCTCCTTGCCCGAGAGGCGAGCGATCTCGACGTCGCTGAGCACCAGGTGGTCCTCGCGGTCACGGTCAGTGATCCGGAAGGCCTCCTCGGGCGACAGCGGCTCGTGACGCTCGGAGTAGGTGCCCTCCGGCGAGCGGAGGACGACACCGGTCTCACGGCCGTGCAGGAGTCGCTCGTTGTCGTGACGCTGGAGCGAGATGCACCAACGGCGGGTGACGATGAACGCGATCACCGGTCCGACGAACACCAGCACACGCAGGACGCGGGTGATGAAGTTGATCGAGCTGTCGAGCTTGATGGCGATCAGGTCGTTACCACCGGCTGCCCAGAAGAGACCGTAGAAGGTCATGAAGGCAACCATGATGGCGGTCCGGGTCGGGGCGTTGCGCGGACGCTGGAGCAGGTGGTGCTCACGCTTGTCCTGGGTGATCCAGGACTCGATGAACGGCATCATCGTGACCAGGAGCCAGAAGGCGATCGGCAGCACCAGGATGGGGAGCAGGATGTTCCAGCTCAGGGTGACGCCCCAGAAGCTCGACTCCCAGCCCGGGATGATGCGCAGGGCACCGTCGGGCCAACCCATGTACCAGTCAGGCTGCGAACCAGCGGTGACCTTGGACGGGTCGTACGGACCGTACTTCCACACCGGGTTGATGGTGAGCAGACCACCCATGAGGGCGACGACACCGAACACGACGAAGAAGAAGCCACCAGCCTTGGCGGTGTAGACGGGGAGCAGCGGGTAGCCGACCACGTTCTCCTCGGTGCGACCGGGTCCAGGCCACTGCGTGTGCTTGTGGAAGACCACGAGCATCATGTGGGCCGCGATCAGGGCGAGCAGGATGCCCGGGAGCAGCAGCACGTGGATGATGTAGAAGCGCTGGATGAAGATGTCACCCGGGAACTCGCCGCCGAAGATGAAGAACGACATCCAGGTACCGATGACCGGGGCGGCCTTCATGAAGCCGTCCGCCGCCCGGACGCCGGTGCCCGAGAGCAGGTCGTCGGGGAGCGAGTAGCCGGTGAAGCCCTCGATGGTGCCGATCAGCAGCAGCAGCGAGCCGATGACCCAGTTGATCTCACGCGGCTTGCGGAACGCGCCGGTGAAGTAGACACGCATCAGGTGGACCATCATCGAGCCGATGAAGATCATGGCGGCCCAGTGGTGCATCTGACGCATGAGCAGACCACCGCGCACGTCGAACGAGATGTTCAGCGTGGAGGCCATGGCCTCGGTCATGTAGATGCCGCGGAGCTGGTCGTACGAGCCCTCGTAGACGATCTCGGACATGCTGGGGGTGAACCAGAACGTCAGGAAAACGCCGGTGATGAGGAGGACCACGAAGCTCCACAGGGCGATCTCGCCCAGCATGAAGGACCAGTGGTCGGGGAACACCTTGCGGATGTTCTTCTTGGCGAGGGACGCGAGGCCCAGGCGCTCGTCCGCCCAGACGCCGGCCTTGCCGAGCTTGGTCTGCGGGGCGGCGGAGGAGGCCGAGGTGCCGTTGCTCTTCGCCACCTTGCTGGTGTCGACGCTCACTTCGAGTCACGCTCCCAGTAGCTCGGACCGCCGGGTTCGGTGAAGTCGCTCTGCGCGGTCAGGTAACCCTCGTCGTCCACGGCGATCGGGAGCTGCGGGAGCGCCCGGGCGGCAGGACCGAAGATGACCTTGCCGCTGTCCGCCAGGTCGAAGGTCGACTGGTGGCAGGGGCAGAGCAGGTGGTGGGTGGTTCGCTCGT
>JAZQNT010000144.1:0-4525 GCA_045627505.1 Nocardioides sp. | reverse complement strand
ATGCCGAAGAACGGGGTGCCGGTGTCCAGCACGTCGCGCAGCAGCTTGACCTGGTTGTCGGCGGTGGCGGGGTCGCCGGGGCCGTTGGACATAAAGACGCCGTCCGGGTTCAGGGCCTGGACGTCTTCGAGGGTGGCCGAGGCGGGCAGTACGTGCACGCGGACACCGCGTTCGGCGAAGCGGACCGGGGTCATGGACTTGATGCCAAGGTCCAGTGCGGCAACGGTGAAGAGCGGTTCACCGTCCCAGCCGTGGGCCGAGGGTTCGACGACGTAGCTGGCCTCGATGCTGACTTCCTCAGCCAGGCGGGACCCGGCCATGGATTCCTGGGCGCGCACCTCGGCAAGCAGCTCGGCGTCGCTGCGCAGGGCTGCCTCGCCGGAGAAGGTGCCGGACTTCATGGCGCCGCGCTCACGCAGGTGGCGGGTGATGGCACGGGTGTCGACGCCGGAGATGCCGACGACGCCCTGGGTGCTCAGCTCCTCGTCCAGCGAGCGCTGCGAGCGCCAGTTGGAGGGCACGCGGGCAGGGTCGCGCACGACGTAGCCGGCGACCCAGATGCGCGAGGACTCCGGGTCCTCGTCGTTCATCCCGGTGTTGCCGACGTGCGGGGCCGTCATCACGACGACCTGGCGGTGGTAGGACGGGTCCGTCAGGGTCTCCTGGTAACCGGTCATGCCGGTCGAGAAGACTGCTTCGCCGAAGGTCTCGCCCTCGGCACCGAAGGACTCACCGTGGAACACGCGTCCGTCCTCGAGCACGAGGAGCGCGGGCTTGGGGGCATGCAGCGGCACGCCGACCTCCTTCTCCGCCTCACAGGACGGATCGTTAAAGGATGTGTGAGCGGGTTGAACACTATCAGCGAGGGCCCTCTGACCTCCGGCCGGGGAGCATGGCCAGAGCTGGAGGAGACCTGCCTCACGTCCTCGCCCTCGGCGCCGCCGCCCGGGGCGTCCGGGATGCGTCGTTCAGAGCTCCGAGACCTGCTTGACGACCTCTGCGAGCAGCGCGTAGGCGGACTCCTCCACGTCGTTGCCCATCCCCACGACCGCGGTGTCGATGCCCACCATTGCAAGGGCGCCGAACTTGTCCACGGCTTGGGCGACACTCATCGTCTGTTCCCCGGACGGCGCACGCCCACCTCCCTGCTGCGAGAGGCTGACGCGCGTCAGGACGGTCTTGCGGATGGCGCCGAAGTCTCGCCCCAGGTTCTCGCAGTGCTCGCGGAGCACGGCCAACTTGCCGGCGACGTACTCCGGCCCGGCATCGAACAGGTTGGTGCCGTCGGCGTACTGGGCGACCATCCGCAACGTCTTCTGCTCCCCCACGCCGCCCACGAGGATCGGGGGCCGCCGCAGGGGCCTCGGGGAGTTGAGGGGCCGGGGCGCCCGGTACCCGATCCCGCGAAACGGGGCGTCGTCGGCGTCCCACATCTGCAGCGCCAACCGCAGGGTGTCCTCCAACCGCACGAACCGGTCTCGGGTGGAGGGGAAGTCGATGCCGTAGCCGACGGCCTCGTCCTCGTACCAGCCGGCACCGATGCCCAGCCAGGCCCGTCCGCCGGAGAGCACGTCGAGAGTGGTGACGGTCTTGAGCAGGAGCGCGGGGTTGCGCACGTGCGCGCCCGTCACCATCGCCCCCAGCTCGATCCTCGACGTCTGCCCGGCGACGTAGCCAAGCGTCGTGTACGCCTCGAGCATCTCCTGCTCGCTCGGGCCGATCGCCGGGATCTGCCAGAAGTGGTCCATCACCCAGAAGCTCGTGGCGCCGGCGTACTCCGACCAGCGGGCGATGTTGCCCAGGGTGGGCCCGATCGAGGCGGGCGCGCCTGGCCAGGTGAACGAGGAGACCTGCTGTCCGATTCGCACTCCCCCATCGTGCTCCGGTCATCTCGGCACGGGAAGACCCACGCAACGCAACAACGTGGAGGATCCGGGCCACCAGGTGACCCGGATCCTCCACGCTGTGGGCGAGGGTGCCTCAGGCGAGCTTGCCGTCGCGGACGGTGACCTTTCCGCCGTAGACGGTGTGCCGGACCTGGCTCACCACGCGGCGGCCGTGCCACGGGTTGTTGCGGCTCAGCGAGAGCGAGTCGTCACGGTCGACCGTGACCTCGGCGGCCGGGTCGACCAGCGTCAGGTGGGCGGGCTCGCCGACGGCGAGCGATCCGCCCTGGCCCTCCAGCCCGGCGATTCTCGCCGGGGTCTGCGACATCACCCGGGCGACGTCGGCCCAGCCGAACTCCTCACCCATCGCGGTGCGGACCACCGACAGGGCCGTCTCCAGGCCGAGCATGCCGAAGGCGGCGTCGACGAAGGCGTGCTCCTTGTCGTGGCGCGCGTGCGGCGCGTGGTCGGTGGCCACCGCGTCGATGGTGCCGTCGGCCAGGGCAGCGCGCAGCGCGAGCACGTCCTCGGCCGGACGCAGCGGGGGGTTGACCTTGTAGACCGGGTCGTAGCCCTCGAGCAGGTCGGTGGTGAGGATCAGGTGGTGCGGGGTGACCTCGGCGGTGACGTCGATGCCCAGCGACTTCGCCCAGCGGACGATCTCGACGGAGCCGGCGGTCGAGACGTGCGCGACGTGCAGGCGCGAACCGGTGTGGCGGGCCAGCATCACGTCGCGGGCGACGATCACCTCTTCGGCGACGCCGGGCCACCCCGGCAGGCCGAGGCGTCCCGAGACCTCGCCCTCGTGGCAGCACGAGGCCGGACCTGCCAGCTTGGGGTCCTGGGAGTGCTGGGAGACCACGCCGCCGAAGGTCTTGACGTACTCCAGCGCGCGGCGCATGACCCGGGCGTCGTGGACGCACTTGCCGTCGTCGGAGAAGACCCGGACGTTGGCCCGACTGCGGGCCATCAGCCCGAGTTCGGCCAGTTCCTCGCCCTTCAGCCCCTTGGTGACGGCACCGACCGGCTGGACCTGGACCAGCCCGGCACGCTCACCGAGGTCGAAGACGCGCTCGGCGGCCTCGGCGGTGTCGGTCACCGGGGTGGTGTTGGCCATGGCCAGGACGGCGGTGTAGCCACCGACGGCCGCGGCCCGCGAACCGGTGACGACCGTCTCGGCGTCCTCGCGTCCGGGCTCACGCAGGTGGGTGTGCAGGTCGACCAGACCGGGCAGGGCGACCAGCCCGTCGGCCTCGATCACGTCGGCGCCGGCGGCGGACGCGGCCGACACCGTGCCGACCTCGACGATGACGCCGTCACGCACGAGGATGTCGGCAACCTCGCCGCCGAGGACGGAGGCGCCCCTGACCAGCAGGGAATTCGTGTTCTGGGGGGTGGGGGCGCTCATCAGGCTTCCTCTCCGGCGAGCAGGTGGTAGAGCACGGCCATGCGGACGGCGACGCCGGCCGAGACCTGGTCGAGGATCAGGGACTGGGCCGCGTCGGCGGCGTCAGCGGCGATCTCGAGGCCGCGGTTCATCGGTCCGGGGTGGCAGATCGGGACGTCGGGGCCGAGCAGCGCCAGCCGGTCCCGGGTCAGGCCGTAGGTCACGGTGTATTCGCGCGGGGTCGGGAAGAACCCGCCGCTCATCCGCTCCTTCTGGACGCGCAGCATCATCAGCGCGTCGATCTCGGGCAGCACCGCGTCGAGGTCCCATGAGGTGGCGAACCCGTCGGCCGCGGCCCAGGCGTCGATCCCCGAGGGCATCAGGGTGGGCGGCGCCACGACGGTCACCCTGGCACCGAGGCGCACCAGCGACTTCACGTTGGAACGGAAGACCCGGCTGTGGGTGAGGTCGCCGACGATCGCGACGTGCTTCCCCTCCAGGGTGCCGAGCTTCTGGCGCAGCGTGTAGGCGTCGAGCAGCGCCTGCGTGGGGTGCTCGTGGGTGCCGTCACCGGCGTTGACCACCACGGCGTTGACCCAGTCGGCCACCTGGTGCGCGGAGCCGGAGGCGTGGTGACGCATGACGATGGCGTCGACGCTCATGGCGTCGATGGTCATGACCGTGTCACGCAGGGACTCGCCCTTGGACGTCGAGGAGCCCTTGCCGGTGATGTTGATGGTGTCGGCCGACATCCACTTGCCGGCGATCTCGAAGCTCGAGCGGGTGCGGGTGGAGTCCTCGAAGAACAGGTTGATGATGGTGCGGCCGCGCAGGGCGGGGATCTTCTTCACCTCGCGGCGCTGCACGTCGTGCATCTCCGCGGCGGTGTCGAAGATGGTGTGCATGTCGTCGACGGTGAGGTCGTCGATCGACAACAGGTGCTTCTTCACTCGTGGTCTCCTCCGCTGATGCGGACCTCGTCGGTGCCGTCGTCGGTGAGGACCACCGAGACGCGCTCGCTGCGGGCGCTGGGCAGGTTCTTGAACAGAAACGGTACACCACGTACCACCACCGCATCCTCACCAAAGGCTTCGATCTCATAGCCCAACTTGATCAGGACCGGCATGAACTCATCCAACCGGGAGACTGCCTTAGGATCCACCGTGCATACCACAGGTTCCAGCAGACTCTGGGTGTCGATATTTCCCTGATTCAACAGGTCTCTGTAAAGTTCATATAAGTCGGATCGCAG
>JAZQNT010000143.1:0-1634 GCA_045627505.1 Nocardioides sp. | reverse complement strand
GAAGAGGGAGGCCGCCCGCAAGGCCAAGGAGAGGGCTCGCAAGAAGGCGGAGAAGGCAGCCCGCGCGAAGGCACGGAAGGCGGCGGCTCGCGCCAAGGCTGCGCGGGCGGCGGCCACTGCGCGCGCACGCGCTCGCACCTCGACGCCGCGCCGCTCCACCTCGTCCTCAGGTGGAGGCGGGTACGCCGGCTACACCGGTCCCCGCTGCTACGCGCCGGGCGGCAAGACCTGGCGTCCCTGCTGATCCGCGTCGGCACGGCAGGGCTCGCCGGTGAACCTGTCGGTGCCCGGTGGTGGAATCTGCTCCGTGGATCTCAGGGACGCACGACGCCTGGCTGAGCAGTTGATGGCCCAGCACGGCCTGGACAACTGGACGTTCGTCTTCGACCGCGCCGTGCGACGCGCGGGCAAGTGCTCGTACTCGACGCGGACCATCTCGTTGAGCTCACCGTTGACCAGGCTGCACGACGAGGACGAGGTGCGCGAGACGATCCTGCACGAGATCGCGCACGCGCTGACCCCGGGTGAGGGGCACTCGGCGGTGTGGCGGCGAATGGCGGTGCGGATCGGCAGCACCGGTGAGCGGTGCGTCGACGCGGAGGCCCCGAAGGTCCCGGGGGCCTGGCTCGGCACCTGTCCGGCCGGGCACACCACCGAGCGGCACCGGGCGCCGCAGCGGGTGCTGTCGTGCCTGAAGTGCTCGCGCACGTTCTCCTGGGACGCGGTCTTCACCTGGACCCACCACGGGCGTCCGGCGGTGCTGCCGCCCGCCTACCGGCTCGAGGTGGAGCGCGCGAAGGCAGGACGTCCGGCCGTGGTGGTCGGGATCGGCGCGAAGGTGCAGATCGTGGTGCCCGGCCGCTACGACGGGGTGGTCGGCAAGGTGGTCGAGCGCACTCGGGTCAACTACGTGGTCAAGACACCGCACGGGCTGCTGAAGCTGCCGCACGCGGGTGCGATGCCGGTCTGAGCTTGGCTAGGGTCGCGAACCATGAGCCTGAAGATCGAGCACGTCACCTTCAACGCCACCGACGCGCGGGCGCTGGCCGACTGGTGGGCCTCGGCGCTCGAGGGCACCGTCGAGGACCTCCACGACGGCTGGTTCGTCAAGGTGCGCCTGGCTGACGGTTTCGTCGTGGCGGTGCAGAAGGTGGAGGACCCGACGCCCGGGACCCGGCGATTGCACCTCGACCTTGTCGCCGACGACCTCGACGCCGAGACCGAGCGGCTGACCGGGCTCGGGGCGCAGGTGCGTCAGCGCAACGGAGACCCCGGGAGCTTCCGGTGGACCGTCTTCACCGACCCCGACGGCAACGAGTTCTGCGTGTCCGCCGGCGGCTGAGCGCGCTCACAGCTTCTCCAGGTCCCAGTCACACCGGTGCTGCCGGACCAGGTCGCGCGCCTCCGCCTCGTCGAGGCAGTCGCTGACCACCCGGCAGGCCTGGCACGCCATCGCCCACCAGCCGCCGTGGTCGCCCACCACGAAGGTCTTCGCGATCTCGACGTTGCCGAGGTCGCGGTGACCGCCGAGGACGCGGATGTCGTCGATCACCAACCCGCAGGCGCAGGCGCCCGCGGTCAGCCGGTGCACCTTGGCCTGCTGGTCGTCGAGGACCGTGACGAAGTCCTGCTCG
>JAZQNT010000142.1:0-6909 GCA_045627505.1 Nocardioides sp. | reverse complement strand
GACGACCTGCGGGGCGCGCGGGGCACCGGTCAGGGTCACGAGTCACTCCCGACCCAGATCCCGGTGCTGCACGCGCGCCTCCCGCCCTTGGTCCCTCAGCCGCTGAGCCACCTCCTCCGCCATCGCCACGCTGCGGTGCTTGCCGCCGGTGCAGCCCACCGCGATCGTCATGTAGCGCTTGCCCTCGCGGACGTAGCCCTGCGCCACCAGGTCGAGCAGGGGCAGGTACCCGGCCAGGAACTCCTCGGCTCCCGGCTGCGAACGGACGTACTCGGAGACCGCGGCGTCCTGGCCGGTCTGCGGACGGAGCTCGGGGATCCAGTGCGGGTTGGGCAGGAAACGCATGTCGGCGACGTAGTCGGCGTCGATCGGGATCCCGTACTTGAACCCGAAGCTGAGCACGGTCGTCTTGAGACGGGTGCCCTCCTTCGAACCGAAGTGCTCACGCATCCGCTTGGTCAGCTGGTGCACGTTGAGGCTGCTGGTGTCGATCACCAGGTCCGCCAGCCCTCGCAGGGTGGCGAGGACGACACGCTCGGCCTGCAGGCCGTGCAGCAGACGACCACTGCCCTGCAGCGGGTGCGGGCGACGCGACGCCTCTTGACGCCGCACCAGCACCTCGTCCGCCGCGTCGAGGTAGACCAAGGTGGTCGGACGGCCGGTGGCCTGTTGGTGCCGGTAGTCGTACAGGCTCTGGAAGAAGGAGCCGGAACGGACGTCGACCACGACGGCGATCGGCTGCCCGGGGCCACGGCTGTCGTCCACGAGCTTCACGACGTCGGGCAGCAGCGTGGGGGGCAGGTTGTCCACCACGAAGAAGCCCTGGTCCTCGAGCTCCTTCGCCGCGGTGCTGCGCCCTGCACCGGTCATCCCGCTGATGATCACCAGCGGTCCGGCGTCCGAGGACTCCTGGGCCATGGGCTGTGAATTCTCCGACATCAGTCCTCCTCGATCTCGCCCGTGGACGTGTTGATGCGCGGGCCAGCCGAAGGCTGACGACGAACCGCGTCCACGATCGCCTGCGCCGTCGTAGGACCGATCCCGGGAACGGTACCGATCTCCGTGACGTCAGCAGCCCTCAACTTCCTGAGGGAACCGAAGTGTCGCATGAGCGCCTTGCGTCGTACCT
The DNA here is from genome assembly GCA_045627505.1 of Nocardioides sp. Taxonomy (GTDB): domain Bacteria; phylum Actinomycetota; class Actinomycetes; order Propionibacteriales; family Nocardioidaceae; genus Nocardioides. The sequence continues at coordinate 5,780 of JAZQNT010000142.1, read as the reverse complement.
CGCCGAGTCCGGGGACGTCGTCGAGGACGCTCTCGACCATGGCTTTGGAGCGGCGTCCGCGGTGGTGCGTGATGGCGAACCGGTGCGCCTCGTCGCGCACCCGCTGCAGCAGGTAGAGCCCCTCCGAGGTCCGCGGCAGGATCACCGGATCCTCCTCGTCGGGCACCCAGACCTCCTCCAGACGCTTCGCCAGACCGCACACGGGGATGTACTCCAGCCCCAGGTCGTCCAGCGCACGTCGGGCCACCGCCACCTGGGGCGGGCCGCCGTCGACCACCACGAGGCCGGGCACGTAGGCGAACTTGCGCGGCCTGCCCGTGTCGGGGTCCACGAGCATCGGGCCCTCACCGTCGCCGGCGTCGGTGTCGGCCTGCTCGTCCAGCATCCGGCGGAACCGCCGGGTGAGCACCTCGTGCATCGATGCGACGTCGTTCTGGCCCTCCACGCCCTTGATCACGAAGCGGCGGTACTCGCTCTTGCGGGCCAGCCCGTCCTCGAAGACCACCATCGAGGCCACCACCTCGGTGCCCTGGAGGTTCGAGACGTCGTAGCACTCGATCCGCAGCGGCACCTCCTCGAGCTCCAGCGCCCGCTGGATCTCCTCGAGCGCACGGCCGCGGGTGGTGAGGTCGCTGGCTCGCTTGGTCTTGTGCAGGGCGAGCGCCTGGGCGGCGTTCTTGGCCACTGTCTCCTGGAGCGCCTTCTTGTCCCCCCGTTGTGGCACGCGAACGTGCACCCGGGAACCCTTCGCCTCGGAGAGGAGCTCCTCGACAGCGCCGCGGTCCGCCGGCTCCACCGGGACCAGGATCTCCCGGGGGATGGAGTCGCCGTCCCCGGCGTAGGTCTGGAGCAGGAAGTCCGCCACGAGCTCGGGCACCTCGCCCTCGTCGGAACGGTCCGCGACCCAGCCTCGCTGGCCCCGGATCCGCCCACCTCGCACGTGGAAGATCTGCACCGCGACCTCCAGGGGGTCCTCGGCGAACGCGATCACGTCGGCGTCCGTGGCGTCCCCGAGGACGACGGCCTGTTTCTCCAACGCCTTCGCCAGCGCACCGAGGTCGTCCCGCAGACGCGCCGCGCGCTCGAAGTCGAGCGCTTCGGAGGCCTCGTACATCTCCTTCTCGATGCGCTTGACGACCGCGTTCGTGTTGCCGGCCATGAAGTCGCAGAAGTCGTCGACGATGGCGCGGTGGTCCTCGGCGCTCACAGCGCCGGTGCACGGCGCAGCGCACTTGTCGATGTACCCGAGCAGGCAGGGACGGCCCATCTGCTCGTGCCTGCGGAAGACCCCGTTGGTGCACGAGCGCATGGGGAAGACCCTGAGCAGCAGGTCCACGGTCTCCCGGATCGCCCACGCGTGGGAGTAGGGACCGAAGTAGCGGATCCCCTTCTTCTTCGCCCCTCGGCCCACCATCACCCGCGGGTACTTGTCACCCACGGTGACGGCCAACCAGGGGTAGGACTTGTCGTCGCGGTACTTGACGTTGAACCGCGGGTCGTACTCCTTGATCCAGGAGTACTCCAGCTGCAGGGCCTCGACCTCGGTCCCGACCACAGTCCACTCGACGCTGGCGCCGGTGGTGACCATGGTCGCGGTCCGGGGGTGCAGGTTGGCGACGTCCTGGAAGTAGGAGGACAGCCGCGCTCGAAGGTTCTTCGCCTTGCCGACGTAGATGACACGCCCGTTGGAGTCCCGGAACCGGTAGACGCCCGGCTGGGTGGGAATCGTCCCGGTGGCAGGACGGTACGACGCCGGATTCGCCACCGGGTCACCCACCTTCCGGGTCAGCAACGCGACATGTCACGCCATGGTCACCTTGCCGTCGGCCACCACGATGTCGAACTCCTCGAGGGGCTCGCGCGCCGGGCCGCTGATCACTGAGCCGTCGGCCAGGTCGAACTGGCTGCCGTGGCACCGGCACGGGATGTGTCCCTCGGTGGAGGAGGCGAGGAAACAGTGCTTGTGGGTGCACACCCCGCTGAAGGCCTTGAACTCGCCGGCCACCGGCTGCGTGACCACGGTTGCTGCGCTGGCCAGCACGTAGCACCCGCCCACGGGGACGTCGTCCGTCCGGGACAGGAAGGTGCCTGCCTTGGCCCGGTCGACCTGGTCGAGGACCGGATCCTCCGAGGCGTCGCCGCAGGCAGCGAGCGCGGGCAGGGCAACCCCGGCGGCAACGACGGTGCGGCGGGACAGGGGAAGGGACATGGGTGGAACTCCGTGGTGTTGGGGGGATCAGACGGTGCGCAGGTCGTCACCGTCGACGGTGATCTCGACTGCGGGAAGAGGAGCCTTGGCAGGCCCGGAGATGACGGAACCGTCCTCCAGCGAGAAACGGGACATGTGGCACAGGCACGGGATGTCGCCGTCGCTGGACGAGGAGACGAGGCAGCCCTTGTGCGTGCACTTGGCCCCGAATGCCTTGAACTCGCCCTCGCTGGGCTGGGTGACGACCACCTTGAAGTCCGGGAACACGGCACACCCGCCCACCGGGACGTCGCCGACGCGTCCGATGAGCTCACCGGTCGCGATGTCGGGCGCCTGCGTCGCGCTGGGGTCCGGCTGGTCGTCCTCGCTGCCCCCGCACGCCGCGACGAGTCCGGCGGCGGGGAGGGCGGCACCGGCCGCGACCACGCCGCGACGAGTGATGGGGTTCATGGGGTTGCTCCTGCTCAGGTCGTCGTTGGTCGGGGTCGTCCGGGGCGGGCCGTCAGGACCGCACGGCGCGAGCGGCAGCCGCCACCTTCGCAGCCTTCGCCCGCCGCTTGGGGGCCGACGTCGGTCCGGGTTGCTTGGGCGCGTCCGACGGTACCGAATGGAGCTGCGCGGCTCGTCCCCGGAGCAGCGGCGCGAGGAAGGCCCCGGTGTGGCTCTCCGGACAGGCGGCCACCTCTTCGGGTGTGCCTTCGACGACCACCATCCCGCCGCGCGACCCACCCTCCGGGCCCATGTCGACGAGCCAGTCCGCGGTCTTGATCACGTCGAGGTTGTGCTCGATCACGATCACCGAGTTGCCCTGGTCGACGAGGCGGTCAAGGACCAGGAGCAGCTTCCGGATGTCCTCGAAGTGCAGGCCGGTGGTCGGCTCGTCGAGGACGTACATGGTCTTGCCGGTGGAACGCTTCTGCAGCTCGGTGGCCAGCTTCACCCGCTGGGCCTCGCCTCCGGAGAGGGTGGTGGCCGGCTGCCCCAACCGGACGTAGCCGAGTCCGACCTCGGTCAGCGTCTTCATGTAGCGCGAGATGGAGGTGACGGCCTCGAAGAAGTCGACTGCCTCCTCGATCGGCATGTCGAGCACCTCGGCAATCGTCTTGCCCTTGTACCGGACCTCGAGGGTCTCGCGGTTGTACCGGGCACCGTGGCAGACCTCGCACGGGACGTAGACGTCGGGCAGGAAGTTCATCTCGATCTTGAGCGTGCCGTCGCCGTGGCACGCCTCACAGCGACCACCCTTGACGTTGAACGAGAAACGACCGGGCATGTACCCCCGGACCTTGGCCTCGGGCGTGGCCGCGAACAGGGTGCGGATCTTGTCGAAGACTCCGGTGTACGTGGCCGGGTTGGAGCGCGGCGTCCGTCCGATCGGCGACTGGTCGACGTGGATCACCTTGTCGACCAGGTCGACGTTGTCGATGGTGCGGTGCCGCCCGGGGATGGTCCGCGCGTTGTGCAGCTGCTTGGCCAGCGACGTGTAGAGGATGTCGTTGACCAGCGTGGACTTGCCGGATCCGGAGACACCGGTCACGGCCACGAACATCCCGAGCGGGAAGCTGACGTCGATGTTCTTGAGGTTGTTCTCCTTGGCGCCACGCACGACCAGCTCGAGCCCCTTGGTACGGGATCGGCGGGTGCTGGGCACCGGGATCTCCCGACGCCCGGAGAGGTAGGCGCCGGTCAGGGACTCCTCGTTGGCGAGCAGACCCTCGACCGAGCCCGAGTGCACGACGTGACCGCCGTGCTCACCGGCGTGCGGACCGATGTCGACCACCCAGTCCGAGGTGCGGATGGTGTCCTCGTCGTGCTCGACCACGATCAGGGTGTTGCCCAGGTCCCGGAGCTTCACCAGGGTCTCGATCAGGCGTGCGTTGTCGCGCTGGTGGAGGCCGATGCTGGGCTCGTCCAACACGTAGAGCACGCCTACCAGGCCCGCGCCGATCTGCGTCGCCAGCCGGATGCGCTGGGCCTCACCGCCCGACAGCGAGCCGGAGGGGCGGTCGAGCGAGAGGTAGTCGAGGCCGACGTCGAGCAGGAACTGGAGCCGCTCGAGGATCTCCTTGAGCACCCGCTCGGCGATCTGGGCCTCGCGCTCCCCCAGCTCCAGGTGGCGCAGGAAGTCCGCCGTCTCGTCGATGGTCCGGGCGCAGAGCTCCGCGATCGAGAGACCGCCCAGGGTGACCGACCGGGAGACGGACTTCAGCCGGCTGCCGCCGCACGCCTTGCACGGCACCTCACGCATGAAGCCCTCGAGCCGCTCGCGGCTGGTGTCGGACTCGGCGTCCTGGTAGCGCCGCTCGATGTACTGGCTCACGCCCTCGAACTCGGCGTAGTAGGAGCGCTGACGTCCGTAGCGGTTGCGCGACACCACGTGGACCTTGGTGGCGTGACCGTCCAGGATCGCCGAGCGGGCCTTCGCGGGGAGCTTCTCCCACGGGGTGTTGAGGTCGAAGCCGAGCTCCTCCCCGAGGGCGCCCATGAGCCGGAGGAAGTAGTCGCGCACGTGTGCGCCGCTCCACGGCTGGACGGCGCCCTCACCGAGCGTCGCCTCCGGGTTCGGGACGACGAGCTCGGGATCCATCTCCTTCTTCGTCCCGATGCCGTGGCACGCCGGGCACGCGCCGTACGGCGAGTTGAAGGAGAAGGAGCGCGGCTGGATGTCGTCGGTGTCGATGACGTGCTCGTTGGGGCAGGCCATCTTCTCGGAGAACTTCATCAGCCGGTCCGGGTCGCCCGCGGGCAGGTCCACGAAGTCGAGCACGACCAGGCCTTCCGCCAGCCGGAGCGCCGTCTCGACGGAGTCGGTGAGACGCTGCTTGGCCGAGGCCTTCACCTGCAACCGGTCGACCACGGCCTCGATGGTGTGCTTCTTCTGCTTGTCGAGCTTCGGCGGCTCGTCGAGTGTGTGCGTCTCGCCGTCGACCCGGACGCGCGAGAAGCCGTCTGCCTGGAGCTGGGCAAAGAGCCCGACGTGCTCTCCCTTGCGCCCGCGCACCACCGGGGCCAGGACCTGGAACTTGCGGCCCTCGTCCAGCTCGAGCACTCGGTCGACGATCTGCTGCGGGGTCTGGCTCTCGATGGGCGCGCCGCAGGTGGGGCAGTGCGCCTTTCCGGCCCGGGCGTAGAGCAGCCGCAGGTAGTCGTAGACCTCGGTGATGGTGCCCACGGTGGAGCGTGGGTTCTTCGAGGTCGACTTCTGGTCGATGGAGACCGCCGGCGAGAGGCCCTCGATGAAGTCCACGTCCGGCTTGTCCATCTGGCCCAGGAACTGGCGGGCGTAGGCGGAGAGCGACTCGACGTAGCGGCGCTGGCCCTCGGCGAAGATGGTGTCGAAGGCCAGTGAGGACTTCCCGGACCCGGAGAGACCGGTGAAGACGATGAGGGAATCACGGGGAAGATCCACCGAGACGTTCTTCAGGTTGTGCTCACGTGCGCCTCTGACGACGAGCTTCTCAATCACCCTGGACCTCGGCCTTCCCTGCTACTACTAGTACGCGAGCGTTTCGAACACGTGTTCGCCAGTCTACCCAACGGCTCCCAGTCCCACCCCCCGTACCGGATCACG
>JAZQNT010000141.1:0-4876 GCA_045627505.1 Nocardioides sp. | reverse complement strand
GCCTAATTGGTTTTCTCTCTTGTGACACTTTTCCTTCTGGAAAACTATGCAACTGCAGCAAAACAAATAAAAAAAAAATTCAACTCTTATGTATACATCGACCCCCGGTCCGTCGGACGGGCCGGGGGTCGACGCTCGGGCTCAGCGCTCCAGGACGGAGATGCCGGGGAGTTCCTTGCCCTCGAGGTACTCGAGGGACGCTCCACCGCCGGTGGAGATGTGACCGAACGCGGACTCCTCGAAACCGAGGGCACGCACGGCCGCGGCCGAGTCACCGCCACCGACCACGGAGAGGCCCTTGACCTTGGTGAGGGCCTCCGCCACGGCGCGGGTGCCACCGGCGAAGGCGTCGACCTCGAACACGCCCATGGGGCCGTTCCAGAAGACGGTCTTCGCGTCGGCCAGGGCGGCGGCGAACGCCGCGCCCGACTCCGGGCCGATGTCCAGACCCAGCGCGTCCGCCGGAATGGCGGATGCCGGGACGACCCGCGGCTGCGGGGTGCGCTCGCCCGAGGGGAACTCGGTGTCGACCACGATGTCGGTCGGCAGCACGATCTCCACGCCCTTCTCGGCGGCCCGGGCCACGTAGGCCCGGCAGATCTCGATCTGGTCTGCCTCCAGCAGGCTCTTGCCCACCTCGTAACCCTGGGCTGCGAGGAAGGTGAAGACCATGCCACCTCCGATGAGCAGCTTGTCGGCCTTCTCGATCAGGTTGTCGATGACCGCCAGCTTGTCCGAGACCTTGGAGCCGCCGAGGACGACCACGTAGGGGCGCTCGGGGTTGACGGTGAGACGACGCAGGACGTCAATCTCGGCCGCGACGAGACCACCCATGGCGCTGGGCAACCGGGTGGCCACGTCGTAGACCGAGGCCTGCTTGCGATGGACCACGCCGAAACCGTCGGAGACGAACGCGTCGGCGAGCGAGGCGAGCTGGTCAGCGAAGGCACCACGCACGGCGTCGTCCTTGCTGGTCTCCCCTTCGTTGAAGCGCACGTTCTCCAGGACTGCGACGTCGCCGTCCCCGAGTCCGGCAACAGTGTTCCGGGCGGACTCCCCGACCGTGTCGGTGGCGAACGCCACCGGACGCCCGAGCAGCTCACCGAGTCGCCCGGCGACCGGCGCAAGGCTGTACTTCGCCTCCGGGACACCCTTGGGGCGCCCCAGGTGGGCAGTGACGACGACCTTCGCGCCGGCGTCCGAAAGGGCCTTGATCGTCGGGACGCTCGCACGGATGCGGCCGTCGTCGGTGATCGTGGCACCGTCCAGCGGGACGTTCAGGTCCGATCGGACCAGGACGCGCTTGCCGCGGACGTCGCCGAGCGACTCGATGGTGCTCATGTCAGGAGTGACTCCGTCTTCTCGGGGTTGATCTCAGGAACGGCGGATCAGAGGGTCTTGGCGACGTGACCGATGAGGTCCACGAGGCGGTTGGAGTAACCCCACTCGTTGTCGTACCAGCCGGCGACCTTGACCTGGTTGCCGATAACCTTGGTCAACGGCGCGTCGAACACGCAGGACGCGGAGTCGGTGACGATGTCCGAGGAGACGATCGGGTCGGTCGAGTACTTCAGGATCTTGCCGTCGGCAGCGTTCTTGATGATCTCGTTGACCTCCTCGACGGTGGTCTCGCGCGACGCCTCGAAGGAAAGGTCGGTGAGCGAGCCGGTCGGGGTCGGCACGCGCAGTGCGTAGCCGTCGAGCTTGCCCTTGAGCTCGGGCAGGACCAGGCCGATGGCCTTCGCGGCGCCGGTCGAGGTCGGGACGATGTTGATGGCGGCCGCGCGGGCGCGACGCAGGTCCTTGTGGATGTTGTCCTGCAGGTTCTGGTCCGCGGTGTAGGCGTGCACCGTGGTCATCAGACCCTTCTCGATGCCCAGGGCGTCGTTGAGGGCCTTCGCCATGGGGCCGAGGCAGTTGGTGGTGCACGAGGCGTTGGAGATGACGTGGTGCTTCGCACCGTCGTAGAGCTCCTCGTTCACGCCCATCACGATGGTGATGTCCTCGTTGGAGGCGGGCGCGGAGATGATGACCTTCTTGGCGCCGGCCTCACGGTGCGCGGCGGCCTTGGTGGCGTCGGTGAAGAAGCCGGTGGACTCGACGACCACGTCGACGCCCAACTCGCCCCACTTCAGGTCGGCCGGGTTGCGCTCGGCGAACGCGGCGATCTTCTGCTCACCCACGATGATGTGGGTGTCGGTCGCGGAGACGTCTGCGTCGAGACGACCCAGGATGGAGTCGTACTTGAGCAGGTGCGCGAGCACCGAGTTGTCGGTGAGGTCGTTGACGGCAACGACCTCGATGTCGGCGCCCGACGCCTGAACGGCGCGGAAGAAGTTGCGGCCAATGCGGCCGAAGCCGTTGATTCCTACACGGACAGTCACGATCACTCCTGGGTAGACAAAGTCGAACAGCACCTCGACTTTATCTGGTCGTGACCTTCCACGAACAGGCACGTCCCCAAACGGACATTGGTCACACCGGTACCCGGCCACCCCGCTGCCGGAGCGACCGCACAGCGACGTTCAGGCTTCCTCGGCGAGCATGTCCGGGGTCAAGCAGGATTCCGTGTCCGGGATTCCGAGGTCCTGGGCACGCTTGTCCGCCATCGCCAGCAGACGCCGGATCCGGCCCGCGATCGCGTCCTTCGTCAGCACCGGGTCGTGCAGCTGGCCGAGCTCCTCGAGCGAGGCCTGCTTGTGCTCGAGTCGGAGTGCCCCCGCCAGCTTCAGGTGGTCGGGCACCTCGTCCCCGAGGATCTCCAGGGCCCGCTCGACCCGGGCACCTGCGGTGACCGCGGCACGCGCGGAGCGGCGCAGGTTGGCGTCGTCGAAGTTGGCCAGGCGGTTGGCTGTCGCGCGCACCTCCCGACGCATCCGACGCTCCTCCCAGGCCAACAACGTCTCGTGGGCACCGAGCCGCGTCAGCAGGGCACCAATGGCGTCGCCGTCACGGATGACCACGCGGTCGACCCCGCGCACTTCACGGGCCTTGGCCTGGATGCCGAGCCGTCGAGACACTCCGACCAGGGCGAGTGCCGCTTCAGGTCCCGGGCACGTCACCTCCAACGCGGACGAGCGTCCGGGTTCGGTGAGGGAACCGTGGGCGAGGAAGGCGCCCCTCCAGGCAGCCACGGCGTCGCAACCGCCCCCGGAGACGACGGCCGGCGGAAGTCCCCGCACCGGGCGCCCCCGCGGATCGAGCAGCCCGGTCTGGCGGGCCAGCGACTCGCCGTCCCTGACCACACGCACGATGTAACGGGTTCCCTTGCGGATTCCGTTGGCCTGCACCATTCCGATCTCGGACTGGTGCCCGTAGATCTCAGCAATGTCCTTGCGCAGACGTCGCGCGGCGGCGCCCGTGTCGACCTCCGCCTCCACGACGATACGTCCCGAGACGATGTGCAGCCCACCGGCGAACCGCAGCAGGGTCGCGACCTCAGCCTTGCGGCAACACGTCTTGGTGATCTGGGTGTTCGCCAGCTCTGCCTTCACCTGTGCCGTCATCGCCATGGGGCGAATCCTGCCACGGCACGGCACCCGGCGTGTCGACAGCCCGCAAGGTCGTGACACCGCTCACTGCTGAAGCACCCACCGCACATGTTTCAGGTCCCCAGCACGCTTCCCAGGGCGGCCGCCAGCAGGGCGTGGTCGTGGAACGCGGCGCCGTCCTCGCAGAGGACGTCCAGGGCCAGCTCGCCACCGAGCCACGCCACCGCCCTTGCCAGTCCTGCCGGGTCGGTGACGCCGGGCGCGTGGGCGAGCACGCGGTCCACCACGAGACCCGGAGCGTGCTCATGGAGCACCCGGAGGTGGTCCTCCGGGCTGAACCCGGACGTCTCGCCCGCCTGCGGCACGAGGTTGAGCAGGACCGCCCTGCGCGCCTTCGTCTCCTGCAGAGCCTCACGCATGCCGGGGATCATCAGGTGCGGCAGCACCGAGGTGTACCAGCTTCCCGGACCCAGCAGGATCCAGTCAGCCTCATGGACCGCCTCCACTGCCTCCGGGCAGGCGGGCGCGTCATGGGGCTCCAGCGAGAGGTGCAGGATGTTCCCGGGGGCGGTGGCCACCTGTACCTGGCCCCTGATCCGCGAGACGGCCTCGTCAGCGGACCGCTGGACGTCGGCCACGATGTCCAGCGGCACGGTGGACATGGGCAGCACCCGGCCTCGGGCACCCAGCAGGCGTCCGGCCCAGTCCAGCGCCTCCACCGGGCTGCCCAGTCGCTCCCACAGCCCGACGATGATCAGGTTGCCGATCGCGTGCCCCCGCAGGTCGCCCTCCCCCGCGAAGCGGTGCTGGAACACGTCGGCCCAGGTACGACCCCACTCGTCCGTGCCACACAGCGCTGCCAACGCCATGCGGAGGTCGCCCGGCGGGAGGACACCGAAGTCGCTGCGCAGGCGCCCGGAGGAGCCTCCGTTGTCCGCGACCGTGACCACGGCGGTGATCTCCTCGACCGCGCCGGCCTCGTTCAGCAGCCGCAGGGCGCTCAGGGTGGCGTGCAGTCCGTGACCGCCGCCGAGGGCGACGACCTTCGGGGCGCGCGGGGCACCGTTCAGGGACACCAGTCACTCCCGTCCCAGGTCCCGGTGCTGCACGCGCACCTCCCGCCCCTGGTCCCTCAGCCGCTGAGCCACCTCCTCAGCCATCGCCACACTGCGGTGCTTCAAGCTCAAGACGCAGGCGGAGGCGGACAAAAAAGCCGAGGAGCTTCTTGGCCTCACTTATGATCAGTTCTGCCAGGTCGTTATGCTTCCGCAGGGAAAATTCGAAAGACTGCTCGTTTCCAATTCTGCAGAGAAGGAAGAAATCCTTACCAGTCTCTTTCATGCAGACAAGTGGAATAAGATTGTCCTTGGCGTAAAAGCCAAAAC
>JAZQNT010000140.1:0-3569 GCA_045627505.1 Nocardioides sp. | reverse complement strand
AGGAGGACGTATTATTCGTCCTGCATACAAGGCAGTTGCAAAGAAACGTGATTACACAAATATCGAAGAAAGATGATAAACGCGTAAAAAATAAAACACTTGTTCAGATAAAACTGAACAAGTGTAATTTTTTGTGTTTATTCGGTTATTTGAGACCGCAGCATTTTTTATATTTTTTCCCGCTGCCGCAGGGACAGACGGCCAGGGCGAGGAGTTCAGAGACAGGTCGGTCGAACGTGGTGCCCAGGATCACCAGCAGCGGCACCACCACGAAGCGGTCGTAGGTGGAGACGGCCGCGGCCACGTGCAGGGCCTTGCGGTGCGGGAGGGGGGAGGCACCGGGCACGGACGACGGACGCTCGGGGGGAATCGTCACGGGTCGAACGCTACGCGGACACCCCGTCCGGGAAACCTTCCCGGGTGCCCGGAACGACAGCAGGGACACCTCCTGGCGGAGGTGCCCCTGCTGCTCACAGTGCGTTTCAGGCGGTGGCCAGACGGGTGCCCAGCAGACGTCCGAACGTCAGCGCAGGGGTGACCAGCATGCCGGAGCAGAAGGTGTTGCCACAGGTGGCTCCGGCGCCGATGACCTCACCGACGGCGTACAGACCGGGAATCGGCACGCCGGACTCGTCCCGCACCGCGAACTGGTCGTCGATGTCGAGGCCCGTGAACGTGACCAGCGTGATCGCGTGGTTGCGCACCGCGTAGAACGGCCCCTGTGCGATGGGCGCCGGAAGGAACGTCCGCCCGAACTCCGGGTCCTGACCAGCTTCCACGGCCTTGTTGTAGGCCTCGACGGTCGCGAGCAGGCCCGCTTCGTCGATGCCGGCCTTGGCAGCCAGCTCGGAGAGGGTCGCGGCCGAGTGGACGCCGGGACGGGTGTCGGCGACCGCGCGGACCTCGTCCGGCTCCTTGCCCACGATCATCTGGTTGAGGTCTCCGGTGGACAGCGCCAGGGCGGCGTCGTCGAAGATCGTCCAGAAGGTCTGGTCGGCGATCTTGGCGAGCGCGCGCTCCTTCTCGTCGATCGACTCCTCGTCCTCGGCCACCCAGCGCTTGCCGAACTTGTCGACGTAGATCTCGCGCGGGGGGCGTTCGGAGGTCAGTCGCTGACGGTCGTTCCAGTTGGCGCGCCCCGGGGTCTGCGGGTCCGGCAGGCCACCAAAGGTGGGCAGGTAGGTTCCCTCTCCCTGCAGACCCGCACCGACCGACTGCCCGAGCAGGATGCCGTCGCCGGTGCTCGTCTTCGCGGTGGCGGAGACCAGCGGTGCGCCGTCGAACTCCATGAACAGCTCGGGCTCGGCGCCGTAGCCACCGGTGGCGAGCACCACGGCTCCGTGCACCTCGAGCTCGTCGCCGGAGTGGTAGACGCTGATCCCGGTCACGCCGCCGTCGGCGTCCGTCAGGATCTCGGTCACCGGGGAGGAGGTCCACACAGTGAGGTCGTGCTCGGCCTGCGTCTTCTCGAGCTCCTTCACCAGAACCTCGAGGATCGAGGCGCCCTCGTCCTTGCCGTAGTGGGTGCGCGCCGTCTCGTAGGGCTCGTGACCGTAGATGATGCGCGGGCTCTCCGGGGCGAACGCGAAGTTGCGGTCCTGGAGCCACTCGATGGTGTCGGGTGCATTGCGGGCAACGATCTCGACCAGGTCCTCGCGGGCGGTGCCCTTGGTGATCCGGTGGATGTCGGCCAGGTGCATGTCGGGGTTGTCGACGATGCCGTGCTCCGCCTGCCGGCGGGTCCCACCGGCGGCCATGTGGCCTCCGGTGATGTGGAGGGTTCCGCCGATCTTGGCGTCCTTCTCCACCAGCAGGACCTTGGCACCGTTCTGGGCGGCGTGGATCGCACAGGGCAGACCGGCGGTGCCGGCCCCCACGACGACGACGTCGTAGTTAGTCTCGGTAGTGATGGCAGGACCTCTTCCATGAGCGCTGGGCGAATCGTGATCTATCATATACGAACCGTTGTGGTGGGCAGGCGGGCACGCCGCCCAACGGACCCCCCGATCCGGGTGACGGGTTCCCGGCCGACGGGGCGGCCCCAGGGCCAGCGCCGGGGTGCCACCTCGGCCGCAGTGGGCTCCTGCACGTAGGCGCTGCTCAGGCGGTCTCGACGAACGTCACGGGCAGGCCGTTGGGGGTGTTGAGGTAAGCCACCGCAGCGCCGCCGAAGAGCCCATCGGGGCCCGCGTGGACGTCGGAGAGCACCTCACCCCCGACCCTGCGGGCCGCCGCCACGACGGCCTCGACGTCGGGCACGGTGAAGAGCCAGCCGGTGTGACCCAGGTGGCGTGCGGTGCGCTGCAGGTGGCGGTGGTCCGCTCCGAGGGAGCGGTCCTCGAGCCGGGTGATCTCCAACCGAGCCGTGGTGGGCCCGGCCATGAAGGCGAGGCGCATCACCGAGCCGGGCGGCAGCTGCGCCATCTCGTCCAGGCCGGGGTGGGAGAACGACACGTCGTACCACTGCGACAGCCCCAGACCCTGCGGACCCCAGAAGGCTGCCTCGGCCTCGAAGTCGGGCACGTGGCACACCACCGAGGTGAGCTCGGTGTAGTGCCGCTTCGGGTCAGCGTCCCAGGCGGCCGTGCCGCGCGCCTCGGCCGGCTGGACGAAGACGATGTCCACACCGTCGGGGGCCAGCAGGAAGCTCTGGGTGACCGTCACCAGCTTGTCGCCGAGCGGGACCGCCCAGCTGGCCGGCGGGGTGCGGAACTTCTGGCCCGCCCGCGACAGCACGTCGTAGGAGACCTCGAGGTCACGGGTGTACATGTTGATCGCCAGCAGGCCGGTGTCGGCCTGCATCGGGTGTTCGGCGACCTCGTCACCGGCCACCTGCAGCAGGATGATCCGCCCGGTCGCGGCACCTGCGGCGCGGAGCTCGGTGAACGGGGTCTCCCCCACGCCCTCGCCCCACAGGCGACTCGCCTCTTCAGCAGGGACGAGGCCGCTGCGGTGGACCTCCCAGCCGAGCAGGCCGACGTACAGGTCGAGGTGGGGTTGGAGGTCGGAGACACCCAGGAACGCGGCATTGACGCCGCCGGTGAGCAGGGTCTCGGTCATGGTCGTGCTCCCTTGCAGGTGGTAAGGACGAGGTGGGCCCGGTGGGGCTGACTGGACAGGTGCTGGCTGGACAGGTGCTGGCTGGACACGTGCTGGACGGGCAGGTGCTGCAACGGGCTCACGCGTCCTCCGCGACCAGGCTGAGGAGCACCCCGACAGGGCCGCGCACCGACTCGTCGTCCACGGCCTCGGCGCCCGCGGCGAGCAGTGCCTCCCGGGTGGCGGCGACGTCGTCGCAGACGAAGACCAGGCGCTGCACGCCGAGGTCGTCGGCGGACCTGTCCTCGGTGTCGACGCCGGTGAACGACATGATTTCGAAGCGGGCCGGCAGGTGGTCCGCGCCGCCCATGAAGGCCAGGCGGAGCGAGGCGTCAGCCGGGATGCCGGTGAGGACGTCGAACGGGTCACCGCTCATGACGCCGTCGAAGACCGTGACCAGCCCTCCGGCCTTGAACAGCTCGACAGCGGCGTCGTGGTCGTCCACCACGAGGACGGCCGTGTGCAGCTCG
>JAZQNT010000139.1:0-9042 GCA_045627505.1 Nocardioides sp. | reverse complement strand
CACCGACGTGCTCGACGTCTGGTTCGACTCCGGCTCGATGTCGTTCGCGCAGAAACACTACCCGTTCGAGAACCGCGAGTGGTTCGACGGCACCGCGGAGAAGAAGGGCCACTTCCCCGGCGACTTCATTGTCGAGTACATCGGCCAGACCCGCGGCTGGTCCTACACGCTGCACATCCTGGCCACCGGCATCTTCGGCAAGCCCGCCTTCAAGAACGTGGTCTCGCACGGCATCGTGCTGGGCTCCGACGGCCAGAAGATGAGCAAGTCGTTGCGCAACTACCCGGACGTCTCGGAGGTCTTCGACCGCGACGGCGCCGACGCGATGCGCTGGTTCCTGATGTCGTCGCCGATCCTGCGCGGCGGCAACCTGGTGGTCACCGAGCAGGGCATCCGCGACTCGGTGCGCCAGGTGATGATCCCGCTGTGGAACACCTGGTACTTCTTCCAGATGTACGCCAACGCCGCCGGGTACACCGCGGAGCGTCGCACGGACTCCACCCACCCGATGGACCGCTACCTGCTGGCCAAGACCCGCGACTTCGTCGCAGGCGTCGCCGACCAGCACGAGGCGTTCGACATCGCCGGTGCCTGCGAGACCACCCGTTCGTTCCTCGACGTGCTCACCAACTGGTACGTGCGCCGTTCGCGCGAGCGGTTCTGGGCCGAGGGCGTCACCGCTGAAAATGGCGGCAACGTCACGCGCGAGACCAAGGACGCCTTCGACACCCTCTACACGGTGCTCGAGACCGTCCTGCGCGCCACCGCCCCGCTGCTGCCGCTGGTCACCGAGGAGATCTGGCGCGGCCTCACCGGCGGCCGCTCGGTGCACCTCACCGACTGGCCCTCGCTCGACGAGCTCCCGGCCGACGACGAGCTCGTCGCCCAGATGGACCTGGTGCGCGACGTCTGCTCCGCCGGGTCGGCGCTGCGCAAGGGCGCCAACCTGCGCAACCGCCTGCCGCTGAGCCAGCTGACCGTGGTCGCCGAGGGCGCCTCGGTCACCGGCTTCGAGGACCTGGTGGCCGACGAGCTCAACCTCAAGGGTGTGCGTGTGGTGGCGCCGGGCTCGGAGGAGGCCGCCGCGTACGCCGTCGAGCAGAAGCTGACGGTCAACGCGCGTGCCGCCGGTCCGCGTCTGGGCAAGAACGTCCAGCAGGCGATCAAGGGCTCCAAGTCCGGTGACTGGTCGGTGGCTGCCGACGGCACCGTCACGGCCGGTGGTCTCGAGCTGGTGGAGGGCGAGTACACCCTGGAGACCGTCGCCGGTGAGGCCGACGGCGGCACTGTGACCGGGATGCTGCCCGGTGGCGGGTTCGTGGTGCTCGACATCGTCGTGACGCCCGAGCTGGCGGCCGAGGGCCTCGCCCGCGACCTGGTCCGCGCGGTCCAGCAGGCGCGCAAGGACGCCGGGCTGGACGTCTCGGACAAGATCGCCCTGGTGGTGGACGGCGACGAGGTCGTGCGTGCGGCCGCTGCTGCCCACGAGGCGCTGATCGCCGGCGAGGTGCAGGCGACCTCGTTCAGCGTGGCCCCGGTCGAGGGCGACGCCGCCGACACCGTGACCGTCGGTGAGGGCAACGAGGCACGCTTCACCGTCGTGAAGGCCTGAGGCTCGAAGGCCTGAGGCTCGACGCACCACTGATACGAACGAACCCCACGGTCCAGCCGGGCCGTGGGGTTCGTCGTCTCCGGCTCAGCGGCCGGCTTCGACGTCGGTGCCGGTGACGGTGCTGGTGCCGGTACTGGTGTCATGGGAGCGCAGCGCGCCCCACGCGACCAGCGCCAGCCCGGCAGCGAGCACCACGCCGTGCGCGATCCGTCCGGCCGGCGGCAGGAAGAACTGGAGCGAGTAGGTGGCGAGCGCGAAGCCGGCGAGCAGGCCGCCGAGTCGCGCCGGGCCACCGGCGGCGAAGGTGCCGTGGGCCAGGCGTCCGCCCACCAGCAGCAGCGCGACGAGGCCCAGGCTGAACGTGGTCAGGGCCGGCGTCGAGTACCGGAAGTCGTCGGCGATGACGAGCAGGGACGTGTCGCCGCGTTCGAGCGCCTCCCGCGCGACGGCGGACAGCCCGAACGCCTCGGCGCCGTAGTAGGGGAGGAGCAGGGCGACCGCCCACCAAGCCCGGGTCTCGGTGGCATGCGCCCAAGCTCCTGAGCGGCGCCGGTCGGCCCAGGGGCCCGCCCAGACGTGCGGGGACCGCGCGGCGACCCGGGTGGCCATCGCGAGCGCGACGAAGCCCAGCACCCCGAGCAGGTGTGAGACGACCCACGCGTTCGAGGCGAAGTCACGCGCACCCTCCAGGCCGGACTCCGGACCGTAGGGCCGCAGCGCCGGGTATGCGACGAGTGACGCGGCGCCGACAAGGAGCCAGCCGCCGAACCAGCGGCGGGCTGTTGAGTCCGGAGTGGCATCGGTGGCTGCGGTCGTCTGCGCATGGACGGTGCTGCGGGAAGGGGCGGGTCGAACGGGGGTGGTGGGCATGACTTCCTCCAGGTCTGGGCAAAGTGTGAGCGGTGCTCTCTTTTTCGAGCATGGACCCGGCGGCGCCAAAATGCAAGAGCAGTGCTCACATTTGTGAACACTGCTCTCTTGTGTCAGCATCGCGGCATGCCCACCGACGCCACCGCCAGCACCAGCACTGCCGCCGGTCAGAAGCGCAGGACTCCGCGCCAGGTCGCCCGCGAGGCGAACCTGGCCCGGATCAAGGACCTGGCTCTGGAGCAGCTGGCCACCGATGGTGCTGCCGGGCTCTCGCTGCGCGCGATCGCTCGCGAGCTCAACCTCGTCTCCAGTGCGATCTACCGCTACTACCCCAGCCGTGACGACCTGGTGACCGATCTGGTCATTGACGCCTACCGCGACCTGGCGGCCGCGCTGACGGAGGCCACGGGCGGACGGACTGGACGCGACGCCTGGGTGGAGGTCTGCCAGCGACTACGCGTCTGGGCGCTGGCCGAGCCGCACCGCTACCTGCTCGTCTACGGCTCGCCGATCCCCGGTTACGAGGCGCCGCAGACCACCGTCGAGCCGGCCGCGGCGGTGGTGCGCGCGCTCATGCGGCCGGCCTGGTCCGTGTCGGGGCAGGACCTGGGCGGACCGATCCCGCCGCGCCTGGCGGACGAGCTCGACGCCGTGGCGAGCGCCCTCGGGGAAGCAGGTGCCGAACGTGCGACCGCGCTGCGGCTGGTCGGAGCGGTGGCCAAGGTGCACGGACTCGTGATGCTCGAGGTGAACGGCCAGTTCGTCGGCGGCTTCGAACCCGCCGACCAGCTCTTCCGGGCGGCGGTGGAGGACGAGGCGGAGCGTCTGGGCCTCGTCTGAAGTGGGCCTCGTCTGAGGTGGGCCTGGCCGGGGGCTCACTCGGCTCGGTAGACCACCAGCCCCGCCTCTGCGCAGGAGTCCGGGACGGTGGGGGAGTGCTTGTCCGCCAGGTCGCGGGCGCGGTGGTAGCCGCCGGCGCCCCTGACCTGGTCGCCCACGGTGACGGTCCCCAGCCCCGGGACGTCGATGACAGGACCCGCGGGATCGACGACCCGGGTGCCGTGCGGCCACACCGCGACATCGTCCCCGATTCCCAGGCAGCCGTGGACGACGCTGACCTCGCCGGTCACCATTGCATCGTCCCCGCCGTCCCCGCCGTCCGCGGGCACCGCGATGAGGACGGCGACCTCCGCCGTCGACCCAGCCATCGACCCAGCCGTTGCCACCTCAGGGGTGGTGCCTGTCGGGCTCGCGTCCCTGCCGCAGGCACCGAGCAGCGCCGCGCACGCGAGCGCAGTGCCTGTCATGAGCAGTGCGCGCATGCGGCGCCGGTTCGTCATGGCCGGAGGCTAGGGGCCGGTCAGCACTCCGTCCAGCACTCCGTCCCCGCCCCGTCCGTGGGGCGGGCGTGATCAGCTGCCGGCGGGGCCCCGAGCGGTCCGGCCGAAGTAGGCGTCCTCGATCCGGTGCCGCTGGGTGCGGAGCTGGGCGGCGTCGTCCGCCAGCGCGATCCGTCCCTGGCGGAGCACGGCGGCCCGGTCGGCGATCGAGAGGGCGAGGTCGACGTGCTGCTCGACCAGCACGACGGCCAGTCCGCGTTCGTCGGCCTGCCGGCGCAGGATCGGCATCAGCTCCTGCGCCGCGCGCGGAGCCAGGCCCATGCTCATCTCGTCGACCAGCAGGACCTTCGGCTTCTGCAGCAGCGCCTTGGCCAGGGCCAGCATCTGCTGCTCGCCGCCGCTGAGCAGCCCGCACCGGCGCCCCCACAGCTTGCGCAGCTGGGGGAAGTCGTCCAGGACGGCGTCGAGGTCCTGGCTGTTGCGCGCCAGCCGCAGGTTCTCGGCCACGCTGAGCCGGTGGAAGACGCCACGGTCGTCGGGCACGAGGGTCACCCCGGCCTTGGCGTTGGCCTCCGGGCGTCGGCCCAGGGGTTGGCCGAAGCTCTCCACCTCGCCGGCGGTGCGCCGAAGGAGCCCCACCACGGAGAGCAGGGTGGTGGTCTTGCCGGCGCCGTTGGGGCCCAACAGGGCTAGCACCTGACCGGCTGCGACGTCGAAGGTGATGTCGCGGACCGCGGTGAGTCCGTGGTGGCCCGAGGTCAGGCCGCGGACGCGGAGCGCGGGGGCGTCCACCACCGTGGTGGTGCCGGCGCGGGCGGCGGACCCGGAGGTTCCCGAGGGGAGTGGGGGCGGCGTCGTGTTCATGCTGCTCCTCCCAGGTACGCGGCGACCACCCGCGGGTCCTCGCGCACTTCCTGTGGTGTGCCGGAGGCGATCAGGACACCGAAGTCCATGACGTAGATCCGGTCGCAGAAGTCCATGACCAGGGACATGTCGTGGTCGATCAGCAGGACCCCGCGACCCGACGCGGCGACCCGCCGGACGTCGTGGCCGAGTCGACGGCTCTCGAGGGTGTCGAGCCCGGCGGCGGGCTCGTCCAGGAGCACCACCCGGGTGTCGCCGACCAGGGCCCGTGCCACGCCCACCAACTTCTGCCGCCCCAGCGACAACTCGGAGGGGCGGCGGTGGGCGTCCTCGAGGAGGCCGAGCAACGCGAGCGCCTCGGCCTCCTCCGGGCGACTCCGGGCGCTGCGGCCTGTGAGGTCCGCGAACAGCGTGCGCAGTCCCACCGTGCGGGCGGCGACGGCGATGTTGTCGGCCACCGTGACGTCGTCGAAGAGTTCGCCGGCCTGCCAGGTGCGGCCCAGTCCGGCCCGGCGGCGGTGGTGCGGCCCGCCGCGCAGCGGCTTGCCGGACAGGTGGACCTCGCCGGTCGAGGCGGTGAACCCGGTGACGGCGTCGACGAAGGTGGTCTTCCCGGCGCCGTTGGGTCCGATCAGCCCGACCACCTCGCCGGCGTGGACCGTGAGGTCGATCGAGTCGTTCGCGGTGACCCCGCCGTAGCGGACCGAGAGCGAGTCGGTGCGGAGCAGCTCGACCGCCTGACCGTTGCGCGCCGCGTCTCGATGGTCAGACATGGGCCGGCTCCTTCGTCGGGACCTCGGTGGGTGGTGCGTCGTGCCGGCGAGCAGCCAGGTGTTCGCGCGCCTGACGGACCGTGCCGGCGATCCCGGTCGGGTTCAGCACCGCGGTGACGATCAGCAGCAGCGCGGCCACCAGGTGGTAGTACTCCCCGACCGCCAGGGTGTCGTTCAGGAAGGTGTGGACCACGCCCAGCGGAGCGACCAGCCCGGCGATCACGGCACCGGTGATGCTGGTGATCCCACCCAGGTAGGCGAGGGCGAGCAGGGTGAGTCCGGTGAGCACCGCGAACGAGGCGACCGAGAGTTGGCCCCGGCTGTAGCCGATCAGGCAGCCGCCCACTCCGGCCAACATCGCCGCGAGCGCGAAACCGAGCAGCTTGGTGGCCGCCACGTCGATGCCGGCGGATGCGGCGGCACGCTCGTTGGGGCGGACCGCGAGGAAGGCACGTCCGGTGGCACCGCGCATCACCATCACCACGGCCACCGTGAGCACCGAGACCACGGCGAGGGTGAAGAGTGCGAAGCGCATCGTCACCAGGGTGTCCGCGTGCCGCACGCCGAGGGAGAGGCCGAAGATCTCGGGATCCTCGATCAGGTGGCCCTCGAACGGGGTGAAGGCCGGATTGCCGAACACGAAGCTCTGCAGGGCGATCGCCGCGGCCAGGGTGACGACGGCCAGCTGGGCGCCGCGGATCCGGAGCGCGGGGATCCCGACCACGACGCCGGCCAGGGTGGCGCCCGCCACGGCGAGGACCATGTCGAGCGGGAACGGGACCCCCCAGGAGGTGCCGAGCTTGGAGAGCAGGAACCCCGACGTCCCGGCGAACGCCATCGTGGCCAGCGAGATCTGGCCCAGGTAGCCGGTGAGGAGAACCAGGGAGAGGGTCAGCAGCGTCATGATCGTGGAGCTGATGAGCCCGTAGCGCCAGGTGCCCGAGGTCAGCAGCATGGCCAGGGCCACCGCCGCCACCGTGGCTCCCGCGGGCAGCGGGCGGAGCCGGGGAAGGACGACCGCGGGCATCGACACCTCGCCGGTCGCACCGCGGGCCGGGATCCTGCCGCCGAGGGCGAACAGGGCGACGATCACGACGAGGAAGGGGACGGTGTCGCCGATCAGGCTGGCCTGGGCCCACCCGGGCCACCAGCTGAACGTGGCGAGGTGGAAGAACTCGGCCTGCAGGCAGCCCAGGGCCAGGCCGGCCACGGCTGCGGTCGGGATGGACGTCAGCCGTCCGAGCAGTGCGCAGGCCAGGGCCGGGACGACGAAGAAGGTGTACCGCGACGGGTCGAGGCCGACGGTCGGGGCGGCCAGCAGCACGACGAAGGTGGAGAGGGCGCCCGTCAGCCCCCAGACCACTGCGGCGAGTCGCTCGGGGGAGAACCCCATGAGCCGTGCGGCCCGCTCCGACTCCGAGCCGGCGCGCGTGGCGACCCCCCAGATGGTGAAGCGGAACCAGGCCCACAGCACCAGTGCGGCGGCGAGCGCGGCCAGCGCCAGGACGACGTTGGAGCGGGCGACGGTGGCACCCATGAAGGTGAAGCTCTCGGTGCTGAGCAGGAACGTCGATCCGAAGATCTCGCTGGTGTTGAAGCGGAGCGTCACCAGCGTCTGGATCAGCAGCATCACGCCGATGGAGGCAACCACCTGGGCCAGGACCGGGGCCTGGCGCAGCGGCCGGAAGACCAGCAGGTGGGCCAGCAGGCTCCACGCGACGCCCGAGACGACGCCGATGGCGACAGCCGGCCAGGCCGACAGCGGCTCCCCCGAGAGGGAGACGCTGCCGACCGGCAGGACCAGGGTTCCGTCGTGCTGGAGCGCGGCGACCTGCCACACCGCCCAGAGGGTGAACGAGCCCTGGGCGAAGTTGATCAGTCCGGTGGCGGAGTAGACGGCCACGAGGCTGCTGGCGAGGACCGCGAAGACCGCTCCGGTGGAGAGCCCGAGCGCGGCGAACTGGATGACCTGGTCCATGGGACGGCTCAGCTGGCGCCGGGGATGTTGGCCAGGACGGCGGGCAGGGCGGTGATCCAGTCACCGGTGACCGGCTCGGTCTGTCCCTTGTCGTCGACCTCGAGCAGCAGTACCTGGGAGCTGCAGTTGGCCGTGGTCTCCCCGCCGCAGTTCAGCTTCGGCCCGAGGAAGGAGTCGAAGTCCTTCAGGCCCTTGAGCGTGCTGAGGATGCTGGGTCCGTCCAGGGCCGCGTCCGGGGCGGCGTTCAGCGCGTTGGCGAGGCTGACCGTCACGCCGAACTGGGCGTAGGCGTAGAAGTCGGCGGTGCCACCCTCCGCGGCGACCGCCTTCTCGGCGATCTCCAGCTCCTTCTGCTTCGCGGCCGGGGCGAACGACTTGGCCTGCGGCAGCCAGTGCGAGGAGTAGAGGGCGGCGCCCTCGGCCTCGGCCGGGGACTGCTTGATGAACTCGGTGCAGGCGGCGGTGAAGATCGTGCCCTCGTAGCCGATCTTGCGCAGGCTCTGGACCAGGGTGCTGCAGACGGACGGATCGGGTGCGGCCATGAGGCCGCCGACGTCGGGGTTGCTCTTCTTGATCGTCGAGGCCACCGCGTCGAAGTTCGGGTTGGTGGGCGAGAAGTAGACCCCCTTGACGTCCAGGCCGAGTGCCTGGCCGACGGGCTTGGCGGCCCCGTCGATGCTCTGGTGGCTGGCCGGGATGTCGGCGGCGACGAGGGTGACGGACTTCTTGCCCTCCTCCTTGAACGCCTGCAGCGCGCCGATGAGGAAGGCGGCCTGCGGTGCGCTGAAGAAGACGCGGTTCTCCACTCCTGAGCCGGTGACGGAGTCGAACGGGATGCCACCGACCAACGGGATCTTGGCGCTGGTCAGGATGTCGATCGCAGAGCTGGACGTGGTGTTGTAGCCGTCGAGTGCGGCGACGACCCCTTCCTGCACGAACTTGTTGGCGCAGGTGATCGTGGTCTCCGGCGTGCTGTCGGTGGCGCAGGTGACGAACTCGACCGGACGGTCGTGGATGCCTCCGAGCTCGTAGTTGACGTGGTCGAGCGCGGCCCTGGCGCCGACTCCGACGCCGGGGGACTTGAAGTTGCCGGCCGAGGGGTCGAAGAAGCCGATCTTCACCGGCTCGCCCTTCGGCATGTCGTCCGCGGACTCCTCGTCGGCGGACGACTCGCCGCCGCACGCCGTGGCGGCCAGGAGCACGCCTGCGGCGAGTAGGACGGGTGCCTTCATTCTGGTGAGACGTCGCATCGGTCGCATGGATTGCCTTTCGCCGGGCCCGGTTCGGAATGCCACGCACACGGGGTGACGTGGCTCACTTCCGGAACGTAGGGTGAAACTGAGGCTGACGTCAACATTAGTTTTTCAAGGCGGTCGTACCGGGCGCGGAGCAGCAACGGGGGCACGGTCCCCGGGCTCCGTGCGTCCGGTTCGCCAACGGTTCGGAGGCACGCATGACCACATCTCGCACGAGCATCGGGCCGGTGCAGGACGCGATACCGAAATCCGTTTCTTCAACGGAACCCAATGTCTACAAAAAGGAGCATTCAATATAAACGAACCTGTAGGAAGAGCATTCAACTATTATGATGAAATCGATTTAGTC
>JAZQNT010000138.1:0-4015 GCA_045627505.1 Nocardioides sp. | reverse complement strand
GCTCGTCCCAGACCTCGACGTCGAGCCCGGCCGAGCCGGCGACCTCCACGGCCTGGGCTGCCAGCCACTCGGGGTTCTTGACAAGTCGGATCGTAGCCATGTCGGTCTGTGAGCCAAGGAGTTGTCCCTCTCTATTGTCTTCCTAAGACCGCTTGGCCTCCGACTTGCTCGTCCCAGACCTCGACGTCGAGCCCGGCCGAGCCGGCGACCTCCACGGCCTGGGCTGCCAGCCACTCGGGGTTCTTGACGTTGGACGGGACGGTGGCGAGCAGCCGGGAACGCCAGCCGGCGCCTCCCAGCACGACACCGCGTTCCAACGCTGCGGTGAGCTCGGGCGACTCAGCACCGGAGAGCACCACCCGGGGCACGGGAGGCTCGCTGACCTCCTCGGAGCGCCACTTGAACTCGAAGGACCCGAGCATGGCACCGACCACCAGGGCGGTCACGTGGGCAGGCGCGCAGGCCTCGGGCAGGGCGAGAGCGACGCTCGAGCGTCCCTTGACCGCCCGTGCCAGCGCAGCACCGGCACGACGGAGATCAGTCTCCGAACCGTCACCCACGCCCACGGCGAGGACCATGCGGGTCTCCCCCGCCATGACCGGGACCGACGTCACGGCCCCGGTGCGGCCGCTGGCCTTCGCGGAGACGAGCAGGCCCAGGAGGTCGACCCCCAGCGCCTGTGCAGCGGCGTCCAACCCGGGCCCCGGGGCGACCGAGTCGCCGTCCGGGGACACCGGGTAGGCCAAGCACTCCACCTGCCCGATCTCGTGCGGCCGCAGCGCGCTGAGCGCAAACTCCGGCGGAGAGACCTGGGCGGGGAGCACGGGTGTTTCGTCGATGGACACGATCAGCCGACAACGCCCTTGAGTTCTTCACCGAGGGCCGTGGCCTCCTCGGCGTTCAGTTCCACCACGAGCCGTCCGCCCCCCTCGAGAGGCACACGCATGACGATGCCGCGCCCCTCCTTGGTGACCTCCAGCGGTCCGTCGCCCGTCCTCGGCTTCATGGCCGCCATGAGCGCACCTCTGCTTCCTGTTCAGTCGCGACCCGGCGGTCGCTTGGGAAATGCCGTCCCGCCATTATCCCCCATCAGGAGTCACTCCGTGCACAGTGACCCACACCACAGCTGAACAACCTGTACGGCGTAAATGTCAGACAACTGCAAGAATGCTCCTCATGCACGCGCGTTCCGCAGTCTTCGACGTCTACGGCGACCTCCTGGCTGACAGGAACCACCGGTCGACCGTTGCCGGCCTCGTCCGCCTCCTCGCCCCCGTGGGAATCACCGCCCCCGCCGTCCGCACCGCCGTCAGCCGGATGGTCAGTCAGGGCTGGCTGACCCCGGTGCGCCTCCCCGGTGGACGCGGCTACGAGGCCACGGATCGGGCCATCCAGCGCTTCACCAGCGCCCTGGAGCGCTCGTACCGCCCGCACGAGCGGGAGTGGACGGGCCAGTGGCACCTGCTGCTGACCAACCCGCCCGGCGGCCGGACCGAGCGGGCCCGCCTCGCCCGCGAGCTGACCTACCTCGGCTACGCCACCATCCAGGACAACACCTGGGTGAGCCCCTACCCCCGGGCCGAACTGGACGACGTGCTCGCACGCAACGTCACCAGCGCAGTCCGGGTGCTGACCGCGCACGTGTCCCCCGGCGGAGCGCCGCTGGAGGCGTGGGACCTCGACGCCCTCGCCGCCTCCTACCGCGAGTGGCACGCCCAGGCCGCAGGCACGGTCGAGCAGCACCTGGCTGCCCACTCCGACCCGGAGGAGGCGGCATTCGCGGCCCGCTTCCACCTCGTGCACGAGTGGCGCAAGTTCCTGTTCACCGATCCCGGCCTCCCACTGGAACTGCTGCCCGCCGACTGGCCGGGCGCCGCCGCGGCGGACTACTTCGCCCAGATGGCCGACGAGCTCAACGAGCGCGCCTCCGCCTTCGTCACGCGCGTCCTCGCCCAGGACTGACCCGGGCCCGGACCGGGGAGCACCAGTCCGGATCAGACGATGCCCACGGCATAGGCGTAGGTGAACACCAGGACGCCGAGCACCATCCCGACGTGGGCCAGCAGCGACAACCCCGGGCCAGACCCCCAGGCGTCCTCGGCCTCGTCGTCGGCGTGACGCCCGCGGGACGGAGCCCAGCGCAGCATCAGGGCCAGTCCCGCCACCGCGGTGATCCACCACAGCACGAGGCCGCCGAAGCCGACCGTCACCGACCCCGAGACCAGGGCGACCGTCCACGACACGACGGCCAGCGCCCCGGCCACGGTGTGGACCGTGAGCGCCAAGGGGCTGACCTTCTTGCCGCCCGAGTCCCGCGCGCCCAGCCGTACCCGAGTGAGCACGACGACCACGCAGCCGAGGGCGGTCAGGACCCACACGAAGACTGACACGCTGGCAGTGTGCCCCACTCGAGCGCAGTGACGCCAAGCGCCCCCGCGGCCAACCCGGCGTCACAGCGCGGAGGGAAGCCCGACACCGACCCGGGGCGGTGCCTCGGACGGACGAGCCGTCAGCCGAGCACAGGTCTACTGCGGGGAGCGTTCACCCGCGGAAGCCCCGCCCGCGCCGGTGAGCCGCTGCTCCCACTCCGACGCGAGCCGGTCCAGGAGGGCGTCCACCTCGCTGGCTCGGTAACCACGCAGAGCACTGGGGAACCTGACGCGGCGCAGGTCTGCAGGAGTCAGCTCGGCCTCAGGGACGCGCCAGGCCGGAGCGTCCTCACGCGGGGCCAACTCCCCACCGAGGCCCGCCGCCACCGCAGCCACTCCGCCCAGGACGATCACCACCGCCACCGTCACGAACCACACGATCATCGGGGTTTCCCCTCCCACCCTCGCTCGGACGCCCGCACGGTCACCGGGCACTCATGCCACTGGCATCCCACACGGGCGCTCAGTCCCACTGGCCCCGACGTTCAGCCGGGCTGACCTTTCGCTGCTCGCGCGCCTCGACCATGATCCGCACCGCCTCGGAGACGTCGTCGGTCAGCACCATCAGGTCGAGGTCCTGCGGACTGATCATGCCGTGGGCCAGCATGGTGTCACGGATCCAGTCCAGGAGTCCGCTCCAGTAGTCCACCCCCAGGAGCACGATCGGGAAGGACGTGACCGTTCCGGTCTGGACCAGGGTGACGGCTTCGAACATCTCGTCGAGCGTGCCCACCCCGCCCGGGAGCACCACGAACCCCTGGCTGTACTTGACGAACATCGTCTTGCGGGCGAAGAAGTAGCGGAAGTTGATCCCCATGTCGACCCAGGGGTTGAGTCCGGCCTCGAAGGGCAGTTCGATGCCCAGACCGACGCTCACGCCGCCGGCCTCGGAGGCACCCTTGTTCGCCGCTTCCATCGCCCCGGGGCCACCGCCGGTGATCACGCTGAAGCCGGCCCGGGCCAGCTCGGCGCCGACCTGCACCCCCATCTCGTACCAACGGTGGTCGGACGGGGTGCGCGCCGAGCCGAAGACCGCGACCGCCTGGCCGAGGTCGGCGAGCGAGCCGAACCCCTCGATGAACTCCGCCTGGATGCGCATCACGCGCCACGGGTCCGAATGTGCCCAGTCCGAGGGGCCACGGGAGTCGAGGAGCCTCTGGTCGTGGGTCTCGTGGCGAACCTGACTCCGCCTCCGACGCACCGGTCCCTGGAACTGGTCCTGGAACTTTCCGGGCAATCTGTTCTTCACACAGTCCTCCTCAGCGAGCGGTCGTGTCGGGTCGCGTCACGTCACTTTGAAGTCGATAAGGGCTTTTATAAGCGGGCGAAGGAAGAAATGCTTGTGATGAATCCGGGATTGTTTGCATAACACAGCGAAAGAGGTACGAAAATGGGATTAGCAAGGCAACTAAAGCGAAACGGGCGAAAGAAGATGCTGGCACACAACAGCAAGCTGATAGACAGCTACTGTGAGGCCGAAAAGCATGTTGAATTGGCAGAGCATATCGTGAAGACGAAAATCAGCGATGCAATTGAGGAAATGACCAGAGCACAGGTAATTCACGAAATCAGAGTGGCAGGGTGCA
>JAZQNT010000137.1:0-2265 GCA_045627505.1 Nocardioides sp. | reverse complement strand
GCCTGCTCCGGGGTGCAGTACGAGTGCGAGTCGTCCTGGGCGAAGCCACGCACGCGGGTCAGGCCGTGGATCACGCCGGACTTCTCGTAGCGGTAGACCGAGCCGAACTCGAAGAGTCGGAGCGGGAGCTCACGGTAGGAGCGACCACGACTGCGGTAGATCAGGTTGTGCATCGGGCAGTTCATTGCCTTCAGCTGGTAGTTCGCGCCCTCGAACTCCATCGGCGGGAACATGGTCTCTGCGTAGTGCGGCAGGTGCCCGGAGGTGTGGAACAGGCCGTCCTTCGAGATGTGCGGGGTGCCGACGTACTCGAAACCCTCCTCGATGTGGCGGGCCCGGACGTAGTCCTCCATGACCCGCTTGAGCACGCCGCCACGGGGGTGGAAGACCGGGAGACCCGAACCGAGCTCGTCGGGGAAGGAGAAGAGGTCGAGCTCACGGCCGAGCCTGCGGTGGTCGCGGCGCTCGGCCTCCTCGATGC
This sequence comes from Nocardioides sp., assembly GCA_045627505.1. Taxonomy (GTDB): domain Bacteria; phylum Actinomycetota; class Actinomycetes; order Propionibacteriales; family Nocardioidaceae; genus Nocardioides. The sequence continues at coordinate 1,784 of JAZQNT010000137.1, read as the reverse complement.
GGTGCAGGTGCTCCTCCAGCGCCTCCTTGGTCTCCCAGGCGGTGCCGTAGATGCGCTGCAGCTGCTTGTTCTTCTCGTCGCCGCGCCAGTAGGCGGCGGCCGAACGCATGATCTTGAACGCGGGGATGCGCTTGGTGGTGGGCAGGTGCGGTCCGCGGCACAGGTCCTTCCACGCCACCTCGCCCTTGCGGTTGATGTTGTCGTAGATGGTGAGCTCGCCGGCACCGACCTCGGCCGAGGCGCCCTCGGCCGCGTTGGCGGCATTGCCCTTGAGGCCGATGAGCTCGACCTTGTACGGCTCGTCGGCGAGCTCGACCAGGGCGTCGGCGTCGGTGGTCACACGACGCTCGAAACGCTGGTTCTCCTTGACGATCTTGCGCATCGCGGACTCGATCTTGACCAGGTCTTCGGGAGTGAAGGGGGTCTCGACGTCGAAGTCGTAGTAGAAACCGTCGGTGATCGGCGGGCCGATGCCGAGCTTGGCCTCGGGGAAGAGCTGCTGCACGGCCTGGGCGAGCACGTGCGCGGTGGAGTGGCGCAGGATGTCACGCCCGTCCTTGGTGGCCATCTCAACGGACTCGACCTCGTCGCCGTCCTGCAGCTCGTAGGACAGGTCCTTGAGGGTGTCGCCGAGGCGGGCCGCGATCACGTCGGACTCGTCGGCGAACAGCTCCCAGGCCTTCGTTCCTGCGACCACCCTCCGCTCCTCGCGAGACCCTGCGTGGATGCGGACGACCATGATGTCGGACACGAATGCTCCTGGTGTGTGACGGTGTGCTGCCTACGGTGCAGCGCTTGCAGCGACGATGGTATCCGGACGCACGTCGGCCCCGACGGGGAGTTCCCGCCGGGGCCGACCCGGTGCTTCGTCCAGTCAGTTCAGACCGGGCTCAGTTCACTTCTTGACCTTGAAGCTGGTCTTGGCGACGGACTTCTTGAAGGTCTTGCTGGCCTTGAAGGTGATGGTGGCCTTGTACTTGCCAGCCTTCAGCTTCTTGGACGTGAAGGCGACCTTGCCGTTCTTGAGCTTGACGGTCTTCTTCGCGACGGTCTTGCCCTTGGCGTTCTTGATCACGACGACAGCCTTGCCGGTCGCGACCTTCTTGCCGGCCTTGAAGGTCGCCTTGACGGTGGCCTTCTTCGACTTGGCGACCTTCACCGACTTGGCGGTGGCCTTGGTGGCCTTGGCCTTGGGAGCCGGGGCCGGGGGAAGCGTGACGGCCTCAGCCTTGACCGCAACACCGGCGATGGTGACGGGGGCCGCGAGCTTGCAGTCGACAGTCACGTTCATCATCGGGTGCTTGGCAACGAACTGGGCGTCCTCGAGCACGACGTCAACCGCGGTCTTGGCCGACGCGACGGAGGCCGACATGGTCGGAACCGGGATGTCGGTGCGCGCCGGGATGGTGATCGTCCGGTCGCCCGCGAAGGTCACGGCCTGGCCGTCGATCTTCCCCTTGAGCGATCCGGTGACCGGGGTGTTCTCGAGTGCGACCGGCACGGTCTTGATCGGGATGTCACCCAGACCGACGGACACGTCGACCTTGCCGGCCTTGGCCTCCGCCTTGATGTCGAGGACGGTGGGGAAGAACATCTCGGTCTTGAAGGCCGGGATGGCGCAGTCGAACACAGCACCGCCAGCCGGGGCCGCCGGGGCGACCCGCGGAGTCTCGGTCGGGGTCGGGGTCGGAGCGGCAGCGATCGCCTGCTTCTTCACCGTGCAGTCCATGACCGTTGCCCTATCCGTCGGCTTCACGGTCTCCGGCGTCTTGGTGATCGTCACC
>JAZQNT010000136.1:0-8130 GCA_045627505.1 Nocardioides sp. | reverse complement strand
TTCATAACGCATGAGCATGCGCTTCTTTTCTTCCTGGCCCTGGCTCTGAACCTGTATGCCGGGAGCATCGGAAAGAGCGGTGCGAAGAAGACGCTCCTCAGCCTGGCCGTCGTGGGCGACGTTGACGTGCTCCACGCGCAGGGCGACGCGGTCGTGGTCCGGGTCATCCATCACGTCGGTCGTCCTCACCCTGTTCATCCGCTCGGCGCCCATGTACTCGGTGCCCACTTGCTCGGTGCCCGCCTGTTCCGGGCCTGTTCGTTTCATGCCCCTCCGCAGGACGCCCACCCTCACACCGCTCCCATGCTCGGCACCCGCAGACGCTCGACGGCGAACATCACCGTCGCGGTCACCACGGCCAGCACCACCGAGGCGGCCAGCGCCATCGGGTAGTTCGACTCCCCCGGGCGCGACAGCAGCCGGAAGATCACCACCGGCAGGGTGGTGGTGTCGCCGCGGGCCAGGAAGGCGGTGGCCCCGAACTCCCCCAAGGACGCTGCGAAGGCGAAGCCGCTCGCCGCCAGCACCGGCTTCCACACCACCGGCAGGTCGACGGTCCACAGCACACGCAGCCCCCCGGCCCCCAGTGACGCGGCGGCCTGGCGCTGACGGTCGTCGATGCCCGCGAGCACCGGCACCAGGGTGCGCACCACCAGCGGCAGCGCGACCAGCGCCTGGGCGAGCGGCACCAGGAACGGGGAGTCGCGCAGGTCCACCGGAGGACGGTCCAGGGTGATCAGGAGACCGAAGCCGAGTGTCACCGCCGAGACCCCGAGCGGCAGCATGAACAGGCCGTCCAGCACCGCCCGGGTGCGGCGCTCGCCCGGGCTGCGGGAGGGCCGGGTGACCACCAGCGCCACCAGCACCCCCAGCACCAGCGCGATCCAGGTGGCGTCCACGGCCGTGCGGATCGAGGTGACCAGGGCGCTGGTCACCGGGGCGGCCAGCACCGTGCCGTCACCCGTGCCGTTCAGCGCGCGGTAGTGGTCCAGGCCCCAGCCGGTGCCGCCGTGGCCCTCCACCCGCAGCGACCCGGCCACCAGCGCCACCATCGGCGCCAGCACCAGGACGCCCAGCAGACCGGTGGCCAGCAGGGCCGGGAGGTCACGGCGCGTAGGCCGTCGCGGCGGCGAGCTGCGACGGCGGACGTGCGACGTGGGCACCCGGACCCGGGCGCTGAGCAGCAGCAGGACGGTCACCACCGCCAGCTGCAGGACCGAGAGCGCCGCCGCACCGGGCAGGTCGAACAGCACCGTGGTGAGCAGGTAGATCTCGGTCTCGACGGTGGAGTACCGCACCCCGCCCAGCGTCAGCACGATCCCGAACGCGGTGGCACAGAAGAGGAAGACCACCGTTCCGGCCGACACCACCGAGGGGCGCAGGGCCGGCCAGGTGACCGTGCGCAGCACCTGCACCGGGGTGGCGCCCAGCGCCGCGGCGGCCTCCGCCGGACGCGGGTCCAGCGACTCCCAGGCTGCCCCCACCGTCCGGATCACCACCGCGGAGTTGAAGAACGCCAGCCCCAGCACCACGGCCACGGCGCTGCCGTCCAGCCCCAGCCCGCCCAGTGGCCCACCCTCGGAGAGCAGCTGCCTGAACGCTGCACCAACCACCACCGTGGGCAGCACGAAGGGCACCAGCAGCAGCGCACGCACCGCCCGCCGCCCGGGCAGCGCCAGCCGGGTCAGGGCGTAGGCGGCCGGCAGCCCCAGGGCCAGGGAGAGCGCGGTACCGGCGACCGCGAACCCCAGCGTGGAGGCGAGCACCCGCGCGGTGCGCTCACGGGTGAGGACGTCCCAGGCCGGAGCCAGGGTGAACTCCCCGTCCACCACGAACCCCTGACCGATCATCCCGATCACCGGGAGGACGAAGAAGATGCCGAGGACGCCCACCGGCAGCAGCGCGGTGAGCACGAGGGCAGACAGACGACGCCCCTTGGCCACCCGAGCCGCCGACCTGGGGGACCTCGGACCACGCGACCCGGTCGCGGGAGCATTCACGGACGACACCGTACGCAGACCCACTCAGCGGGTGAGGAGGTCGTTCCACTCCTTCAACCAGGTCTCCCGGTTGGCGGAGATCTCGGACGGCGCGAGCGTCCACGACTTCTCCGGCTGCTGCGCGTGCGTGGTCCAGTCCTCGGGCAGCGTGGCCTCGGACGAGACCGGGTAGACGTACATCTGCTCGGGCAGGGAGTCCTGGACCTCGGTGCTCAGCAGGAACTCGACGAAGGCCCGGGCCCCCGCCTCGTTCTTCGCACCCGCCAGCACGCCCGCGTACTCCACCTGCTGGAAACAGGTGTCGAGGAGCGCGGCGGTGCTGGAGCGGCCCTGGTCGTCGACGGTGAAGGCCGGTGAGGAGTCGTAGGAGAGCACGATCGGACGCTTGCCGCTCTCCGAGGCAGCGGTGAAGTCGGTGTAGTAGGCGTCGGACCAACCGTCGACCACCTTGGCCCCGTTGTCGAGCAGGTCGTTCCAGTACTCCTTCCAGCCCTCACCCTTGGCGGCGACGGTGGTGAGCAGGAAGGCCATGCCCGGCGAAGAGGTGGTGGCGCCGGGCAGCACCGTCAGGTTGCGGTACTCGGGCTCGAGCAGGTCGTCGAGGGTGACGGGCGCCGGGAGCTTCTTCGTGGCGAACCAGTCGGTGTCGACGTTGACGCACACGTCGGCCACGTCGACCGGAGCCATGAGGTCGGCGCCCTCGGCCAGGGCGTACCGCTCGGCCCCCGCCGGCAGCGTGGCCCGGTGCTCGGCGAAGGCGCCGGCGTCCAGCACCCGCGAGGCGAACGTGTTGTCGACGCCGAAGGCCACGTCACCGCGGGGGTTGTCGGCGTTGAGGGCGAGCTCGGTGCTGAGCGAACCCGCGTCACCGATCGGGCTCACCTTCACCGAGTACCCGGTGCTGTCCTCGAACTTCTCCAGCAGCGCGTCGTCGAGGCTGAACGACTCGTGGGTGACGACCACCACCTGGTCGGCGCGGTCGGCGCCGTCGCCGTCCCCGCCCAGGACGCTGCAGCCGCTGGCAGCCACGGTGGTGGCCAGCGCCACCGCCACGATCGTCGGACGCATGAGGGCGCGTACGCGCACGGTCATGATGGACTCCCTTCGCCGGTGCTAACCGGAGCAGGTTCGGAGGGTCTGCGGCGGATCCGCACTCTCAGCACGCTTGGCCGACCACTCGGCCGACGTGCTCCCCTGTCTTGAGCCGCCCACCCTAGACCACGGCCCCCTGGAGAGCAGGGCGCGGCTACGGTGGGGGACGTGCGCCTCCCGTCACCGCAGCCCAGCGTCGGCCACCGCATCGTCGCCGGCGTCGTGCCGCGCCTGCGTCGCCTCCAGCCGGGCGTGACCCCCGACCTGCTCCGACGACGCGTCGCCGAACGCCAGGCCCACGAGACCGCGGCTGGCCCCCGCCCGTTGCCCACCCGACTCGTCCCGGCATTCGGCCGGCGCTTCGACGTCTCCCACGACGACGTCGACGGCTACCGCACCTGGACGTTCGCCCCGGCCGGTCGCGCCGTGGCCCGCACCGTCCTCTACTGCCACGGGGGCGGTTACATGTCCCCGATCGACCCCTTCCACGTGGCCTGGACCGCGCGGCTCGCCACCGCGCTCGGGGCGCGGATCGTGCTCCCGGACTACCCGATCGCCCCCACTGCCTCGTGGCGCGACTCCCGCGCCGCACTGGTGGCCCGCCTGGCGGCGCACAGCGCACGGGCCGAGCGCGAGGGTGAGGCGCCGCTGCTGCTGGCCGGCGACTCCGCCGGCGGGGGGCTGGCCCTGGCGCTGGCCCTGGCCGTGCGCGACGCCGGCGGCCCGCAACCGGGACGCCTGGTGCTGCACGCCCCCTGGGTGGACCTCACCACCTCGACGCCGGAGACCGCGGAGGCCGCCCGGAACGACCCGTGGCTCGACCTGGAGAAGGCCGACGTCTACGCGTCGTGGTGGGCGGGCGGCGACGATCCGGCCCGCTGGGAGCTCTCCCCCGTCTTCGGCGACCTGACCGGGCTGCCGCCGGCGATGCAGCTCTACGGAACCCGGGACCTGCTCATGCCCGGCTGCCGGCTGCTGCAACGCCGCGCCGACGAGGCGGGCTGGGACCTGAGCTCGGTGGAGGAGCCTGGTCTGCTGCACGTCTACGGCCTCTTCCCGCCCTTCGTCACCGAGTCCAGGCGCGCCTTCCGGCAGGTGGTCGCGTTCGCCTCCGGGGACGCCTGACACCGCCCTTGCCCCCCGGTGTGACCCAGCGCACACTGGAGGAGTACGCATCGCTCGCCGTTCGGAGGGCCCGATGGATGACCTCGTCCAAGATTCACTGTCCACCCACACGGGGCTGGAGGAACGTCTCGCCCACGCCAAGGCCGCACGGGCCAGCAGCGACCCGAACCGACCGCGCGAGGAGTACCCGGCGATCGACTCCTACCTCGCCGCAGCCAGTCGACACCTGGGCGCCATGCTCAGCGTCGTCCTCCCCGCCGCCCGGTCCCACCTGGACGACGGCCCGGCCCGCTGCCACGAGTACGTGGAGGCGGTACGCAGGCACGAGGAGGCCCTCAACGCGGTCAAGGCCAAGCTGTACCGCTCCGCCTACGCCACCCGCGACTCGTGGACGCGGATCTGGAACGAGGTGGACGCCTCGTTCGCCGCGCTGTGGGACGTGGAGTCCGCGCTCATCTCCGACCTCTCCGCCGCGCACCGGCCGAAGGACCCCGACTGGGCCCCTGCCCTGCACCGGGCGGAGGTGCGCTCCCCCACCCGGCCGCACCCCAACATCCCCCACACCGGCGTGCCCGGCCGGGCGGCCCGGTTCGTGGCCCGGCGGGTGGACGCCTTCTGGGACGCCGCCGAGGGCCGGATGGTCCCCGCGCCCCTGCACGCGCACGACCACCAGCGGGACGGGCTCTTCACCCAGTACCTGATGGCCGATCCGCACCTGGCCCAGCCCGGCGCACCCGGGGCGGAGGAGTCGCGCCCCGTAGGCCCGGGCGAGGCCGCCCCCGACGCGTCCGGCGACCCGGTGTCAACAAACCCGGTGTCACGGACCGGGTTCCCGCGGTCCCCCTCTCCCCTGGGCAACCCCGCGGGGACGACGGACGTCCCGGAGGACCCGCTGGGCAACCCGGTCGGGACGCCGCTCGCCCACCCGGTGGACGCCCCATCGGCGGAACCCGCCGACGGTCCGGTCGGGGCCCCGCCCGACGACGACGCCGACGCCGACGACCAGCGCAGCGGCGGTTGATGCCAGCGGTTGATGCACTCCCCTCAGCGCACGGCCTGCCAGCGCGTCAGTCGGTCGGCAGGCCCAGGGTGATCGCGAGGTCACGCACCAGCATGTCGCGCACCTCGTGCCAGTCCTCAGTGCCGTCCCCGGTGCCGTCCCCAGTGCAGCCCTCAGGGCCGGCCTCGGAGGCCGCGGCCAGACGTCGCGCATAGGCGCCGAAACGACGCATCCGGGCCACCAGCGCGGCGGTCGCGGACAGGACCGCGTCCCGGTCGTCATCCGCGGCCAGCACCGCGTCGTACGCCTGCCGCACGAACGCACCCAGGCCGAGCTGCGCCAGCTCCGCCTGCACCCGCTCCGCGTGCTCGGTGCGGCCCAGGTCGGTGATCCGCCACCCGGCCGAGCCGCCGCCCCACTTGGCCAGGCCGGTGGCCGCCAGGTCGAGGAACTCGGCCTCGCAGTCCTCCGCCGCCACGTCGCTGACGTGGGCCACGTCGTGCTCGGTTCCCTCCCCGATCAGGGACATGAAGACGAGCACCTGCAGGTGCATGTCGGTCAGGTGCTGGGGGGCGGCAGGAGTGGTCTGGCTCACGGGCACAAGGTAACCCGTACATTCCGACCCGGGTTCCGGAGGACACCCTTCCCGGTCCGCGCCCGCGCGGCCGGCCGCACCCGCCCCGCTCAGGTCCGGTGCGTGTGCCAGGAGAGGTACGGATCGATGGCCGAGGGAACGATGGTGGCGCCACTGGGGACGCCGGCGGTGATCTTGGTGCCGTCGGCGCTCACCCCACCGATGTGGGGCTTGTCGCCCAGCAGCCCGTCGATCCGTGGCCCCTGGTGGGCCATCGGCACCACCTCGGTGACGCCGGGGCGCAGGTTGACCTCGACGCCACGCACGTAGACCGTCGCCGGCTCGCCGCCCTCGCGCACCGTCAGCGCGATCTGGTCCTGGGTGACCACCACGTCGATCCGGGCTCCCTGCCAGGCGATGGTGAAGGACAGCTCGTCCCACGTCTTCGGCAGTCGCGGGTCGAACCTCAGGCGGGCGGCGTGGTCCCGCATCCCGCCGAACCCGAAGACCAGGCCGCCCCACACCCCACCGGCGGAGGCCACGTGGATCCCGTCGACGGTGTTCGCGTGCAGGTCGGCCAGGTCGGTGAACAACGCTCGGGCGAAGTACCGATCAGCCACCTCGTGGTAGCCCACCTCCGCCGCGATGATCGACTGCACCACCGCGGAGAGCGTCGAGTCGCCCGTGGTGATCGGGTCGTAGTACTCGAAGTCGGCCTTCTTCTGCTCGGGGGTGAAGAGGTGGCCGTGCAGGAACAGCGCCAGCACCACGTCGGCCTGCTTGAGCACCTGGAACCGGTAGATCACCAGCGGGTGGTAGTGCAGCAGCAGCGGACGCTTGTCCGGCGGGGTCAGGGTCAGGTCCCACACCTCACGGTCGAGGAACGCGTCGTCCTGCGGGTGGATGCCCAACTTCTCGTCGAAGGGCACCACCATGCCGTCGGCACAGCGCTGCCACTCGGCCACCTCGTCCGGCGTGACGCCGAGGCGCTGCACCATCGCGCGGTGGGACTCGGGCGAGTCCTCCACCATCCGGCTGACCACCTTGGCGGCGGCATCGAGGTTGAACTTGGCCATCAGGTTGGTGAACAGGTTGTTGTTCACCACCGTCGTGTACTCGTCCGGTCCGGTCACACCGTGCACCTGGAACGTCGGGGTGCCGCCGTTGTAGCGCCAGAACCCGAGCTCGGCCCACATCCGGGCGGTCTCCACCAACAGGTCGGCACCCTCGCCACGCAGGAAGTCGGCGTCCCCGGTGGCCACGACGTACTGGATCAACGCGTAGACGATGTCGCCGTTGATGTGCATCTGCGCGGTCCCGGCGGCGTAGTAGGCCGAGGCCTCCTCGCCGTTGATCGTGCGCCAGGGGAAGAGCGCGCCGCTCTGCGCCATCTCGGCGGCCCGCAGCTGGGCGGCCGGCAGCATCCTCCGGCGGAAGTGCAGGACGTTGCGTGCCATGTGCGGGTGCGTGTACGTGAGGAAGGGGACGACGTAGATCTCGGTGTCCCAGAAGTAATGACCCTCGTACCCGTTCCCCGACACACCTTTGGCGGCAATCCCCTGACCGTCGGCGCGGGCCGACTGCTGGGCCAGGGAGAACACGTTGAACCGCACCGCCTGCTGCAGCCGCCCCGCATCCTCGCCCTGCGCGTCCACCCGGACGTCGGAAACGTCCCAGTAGCGGTCGAACCACTCCTCCTGCTCGGCGTGCAGCGCCTCGACCCCCATGGCCACGGCGCGCTCGACGGTGCGCTGGCAGCGGTCGGCGAGCTCGCCGGCCGGCACGAGGGGGGCGGTGTGGTGGGCGACGAACTTCTCCAACCGCACCGGGACACCTTCGCGGCCCTCGAAGCGGAAGACGGCCTTGGCCCGGTCCTCGTCGGAGGCCATGTCGACCTCCAGGTCCTCCCCGGCCACGCCGTGCACCTTGTGCTCGGCGGCGACCGAGACGGCCAGCCCGGAGCGCGCCGTCACGTAGCCGAGCCGCAACAGGCCGTCGTCGTGCCCGTGGTGGACCGGGATCAGTACTCGGCCCTCGAGCACCGCGGTCTTGCGAGGATCCTCGAGGATCTCCGCGTCCGAGACCTCGGCTGCATGAGTGATCCCCTGCTCAGGCGTGAGCGGGACGGGCGTCGGGTTCTCCGCGCGCAGGTTGGCCACGTGGTAGTCGTCCTGGCCGTCCTGGCGGTTCAGCAGCTGGGAGGAGATCACCACCGGGGCGTCGCCCTCCAGCACGGTGACCTCGAGCGTCATCACCGACAGGTGTCGCTGCTCCATCGAGACCATGCGGGTGGACACCACCTGCACACGGCGTCCCGACGGGGTGCGCCACACCAGCCG
>JAZQNT010000135.1:0-10478 GCA_045627505.1 Nocardioides sp. | reverse complement strand
GATTTTTAACGACTAATCTGATTTTTTCTCAAAGCTTTATCTTTCCACATCACTGCAAGCTTTAATAATCAGGCGTTTTACTGTGCATCGTGTTCATTTTCTGCCGTTTTGCCAGTATAGTTTGGACATTTCATTGACTTGTGTAGCATTTTATATTATTCTATTTTTACAGGTTTAAATTAACAAAAGGAGGAAAACAATTGAAAGCGAAGAAGCATTTATCCAAAGCACTTGCTCTCGTTCTCGCAGTTGTTCTGTTTGCCCCGCTGGTATGCGGTGCAATGAGCACATCTGCGGCGGCTGAAGAGCCTGCATACGGAAAATACCCCACGGTATGCATCCATGGCTTCCTCGGCTGGGCAGACGAGGACGACATCAATGCAGTCATGCCTTACTGGGGCATGACAAACGGCAACATGATTAACTACATGAACAGTCTGGGCGCGGACGCCTATGCCGCAAGTGTAGGACCGCTGTCCAGCTGCTGGGACCGCTGCTGTGAACTTTTTGCACAGATTACCGGTACCAGAACCGACTACGGTCAGGCACACTGCGATCAGGCAGTAGCCGAATTCAAAGAGGTCGGCTGTCCTTTGGGTCACGAGCGTTACGGCCGTGACTATACCGGCAACGCCCTGTTCGAGGGATGGGGTCCCATCTACAAAAACGGCAAGGTAACAGGCTGGTATGACAACAAGATCAACCTCGTCGGCCACTCCTTCGGCGGTCCGACCAGCGCCTACTTCCTCTATCTGCTCGCTGAAGGCGACCAGGCGGAAAGAGACTGGGCAAAGCAGCAGGCCGCGGCAAAGGGCGGCGACTGGCACGATTACTGCTCTCCCCTGTTCTGGGGTGACTACAACGGTGAGAACCTCGTAAACTGCATCGTATCTCTTGCAGGTGTTCTTAACGGCACCACCTTCATCGATGCATGCGACCACTCCGCTATCGCCGTTACCACTATCATGGATGAAATGGCCAACATCATCGGCGGCACCGTATTCAACAGCATCTATGACTTCCAGCTCGAGCAGTTCGGCATCACCAAGAACCCCCGCCCAGGCCGTGGCCCTGCTGACGGCGGTCTCCGCCTCGCCCGACGCCCCCTACTCCGACCTCGCGGCGGCCGGGGTGCAGAAGATCCTCGACGTGCTCGACCCGGCGACACACGCCCGGGCCCGACGGCTGGCCGACCGCGTGTGGGTGGACCCGCCCACACCAGTGCCCAGGACGGTCACGTCCGCGCTGGAGGAGGCGATGTCCGACCAACGCGTCGTGCGCCTGCACTACACCGCGGCCGACGGCAGCCGGAGCGTCCGCGACGTCGAGCCCGTGCTGTTCGCCGCACGGAACGGCCGGTGGTACCTGATCGGGTGGTGCCGCAGCCGGGACGCGATGCGCTGGTTCCTGCTCCCGCGCATCGAGCGAGCCTCGGTCACCTCGATCCCCTGCACGGGGCACACGGTCGCGGAGGTCGGAGAACCCCCGACCTCCGCGAAACCGGTGCACGGCCGGGACTGATGCTGACGAGCCGTCTCAGAGCTGGACGTCCTCCAGCATCTCGGTGACCAGGGCCGCGATCGGCGAACGCTCCGAACGGGTCAGGGTGACGTGCGCGAACAGGGGGTGGCCCTTGAGCTTCTCCACCACCGCGACCACACCGTCGTGGCGACCCACCCGCAGGTTGTCGCGCTGGGCCACGTCGTGGGTGAGCACCACCTTGGAGTTCTGGCCCATCCGCGAGAGCACGGTGAGCAGCACGTTGCGCTCCAGCGACTGCGCCTCGTCCACCACCACGAAGGCGTCGTGCAGGGACCGTCCGCGGATGTGGGTCAGCGGCAGCACCTCGAGCATCCCCCGGGCGATCACCTCGTCGACCACGTGCGGCGAGACCAGGGCCCCGAGGGTGTCGAAGACGGCCTGCGCCCAGGGCGCCATCTTCTCGCTCTCGCTGCCCGGCAGGTACCCGAGCTCCTGACCGCCGACCGCGTAGAGGGGACGGAAGATCACGACCTTCTTGTGCTGGCCGCGCTCCATCACCGCCTCGAGGCCGGCGCACAGCGCCAGCGCCGACTTGCCCGTGCCGGCGCGGCCCCCGAGGGAGACGATGCCGACCTCAGGATCGAGCAGGTGCTCCAGGGCGATCCGCTGCTCCGCCGAGCGTCCCACCAGTCCGAAGGCGTCCCTGTCCCCGCGCGCCAGGTGCACGCGCTTGTCCGGCCCCACTCGGCCCAGGGCGGTGCCACGGTCGGAGACCAGCACGAGTCCGGTGTGGCAGGGCAGGTCGCGGGCCGACTCGAGCGCCAGCGTCGTGTCCGCGTACAGCTCGTCGAGGTCGCTCGCGGAGACCTCGAGCTCGACCATCCCGGTCCAGCCGGCGTCGGAGGGGTGCACCCCTTCCGCGCGGTACTCCTCGGCCTCCAGCCCGACCGCCGACGCCTTGATCCGCAGCGGGAGGTCCTTGGAGACCAGCGTGACGTGACGTCCCTCGTCCGCGAGGTTCTTCGCCACCGCCAGGATCCGGGTGTCGTTGTCCCCCAGCCGGAACCCGGTGGGGAGACCCCGGTCGTCGATGTGGTTGAGCTCCACCCGGAGCTCGCCGCCCGTGTCCGTGACCGGGACCGGGTGGTCGAGGCGCCCGTGGGTGATCCGCAACTCGTCGAGGGCGCGCAACGCGGTCCGCGCGAAGTAGCCCAGCTCGGGGTGGTGCCGCTTGCCCTCGAGCTCGGTGACCACCACCACGGGAAGCACCACCTCGTGCTCCGCGAAGCGTCGAATCGCCCCGGGATCGGCGAGCAGGACGCTGGTGTCCAGGACGTACGTGCGGCGCGGGTCGGTGCTCGAGTCGTTGACTGCCATCGGTCTCACCTCACGGCCGGTGCGCGCACTCCTCGCCCGGGCCTAGTCCATGCTGACGGGCCGGGAGCAGCACCGAGGGCCGGAGTGCCGACCCCCTCCGGCCGCCCGGAGCGCACGACGACCCCGGGTCTGACCTGCAAGGTCGTGAACGTCCACGAACGGCCCTCCTGGCGTCGACCGCTTCCCCCACGGCCGATGACGAGAACGTACGCCCTGCCCAGCAGTGGTGAGTGGAAAACACGCGATCGATCGTGTGAACTCCACGTGACGAGCCCCCTGTGACGTGCCCAGACGTGACGGCCAGGCGTGACGCAGTCAGGCGCCGAAGCGTCGCTCCCGCTCCGCGTAGCTGCGGATCGCGCGCAGGAAGTCGACCCGCCGGAAGTCGGGCCACAGCGCCTCGCAGAAGTAGAACTCGCTGTGCGCGCTCTGCCAGAGCAGGAAACCGCCGATGCGCTGCTCGCCCGAGGTACGGATGACCAGGTCCGGGTCGGGCTGTCCCTGCGTGTACAGGTGCTCGGCGATGTCCTCGACCTCGAGCCGCTGCGCCAGCTCCCCCAGCGACGTCCCCTTCGCGTCCTCGGCCAGCAGCAACGAACGGACCGCGTCCGCGATCTCCCGGCGCCCGCCGTAGCCCACGGCGACGTTGACGTGCATGCCGTCGACGTCGCGCGTCGACTCAGCGGCACGACGCAGCGTGTCGGCGGTGCTCTCGGGCAGCAGGCCCAGCGCCCCGACCGGGTGGATCCGCCAGCGCCGCGCGGCGGCCAATTCGTCGACGACCTCCTCGATCACCTTCAGCAGGGGTTCGAGCTCCGCGGGCGGACGGTTGAGGTTGTCGGTGGAGAGCAGCCACAGCGTGACCACCTTGATGCCCAGCTCCTCGCACCACCCGAGGAAGGGTTCGATGTTGGCGGCGCCAGCGCGGTGTCCGCTGGCGGCGTCGGCCCCCACCGCTCGCGCCCAGCGGCGATTGCCGTCGAGCATCACGCCGACGTGCTCGGGGATGCGGTCCTCGGGGAGGAACTTGACCACCCTCGACTCGTAGGCCGGGTAGAGCACCCGACGAACCGCATCCTTGAACTTTCCCATGGGCTGATGCTAGCGACGCCGGTGCTCGCAGTCCGGGGCACCCGGTGACCTGCGGCACGGCTCACAGGGGTGACGATTGACCTACGGTCCCGTAGGTTGGATCCATGACCGATCAGCTCCGCGCCCGTCTGGACACCATGCACGACCGTGTCGAGGACGCCATCGCAGAGGTCAAGCCCAAGCTGAGGGGCTGGCTCCACGCCGGAACCGCTCCCCTCGCCCTTGCGGCCGGCATCACCCTGGTGGCCCTCTCCCCCAACACCGTCACCCGCATCGGTTCCGCGATCTTCGCGATCTCGGCCATGCTCGTGTTCACCGTCTCCGCGGTGTACCACCGCGGCACCTGGTCACCACGCACCCAGGCCTTCCTGAAGCGTTTCGGCCACTCCAACATCTTCCTGCTGATCGCCGGCACCCTGACCCCCTTCGCCCTGCTCCTCCTGGAGGGCTCCGACCGCCTCTGGATGCTGGGCATCAGCTGGACCGGGGCCCTGGCAGGCGTGGCGATGAAGATGTGGTGGCGCACCCACCCGCGCTGGCTCTCGGCGCCCATCTACATCGCCCTGGGCTGGGCACCCGTCTTCTTCTTCGGCGGCTTCCTCGACGGCGCCAGGAACTACGGCACGATCGGGGTCGTCATCATGACGCTGGTGGTGGTCGGCGGCGCCCTGTACACCCTCGGCGGCATCACGTACGGCACCAAGAAGCCCAACCCCTGGCCGCAGTGGTTCGGATTCCACGAGGTGTTCCACGGGTTCACCGTGCTCGCCTTCGCCACCCACTACGTGGGCGTCTCCCTGGCCACCTACTCCCTGCGCTGACGCGGGCCCGCCCCGCGAGAGGTTCGGGGGGCGGGCACGAGGGACCAGCAGTCCCGTCAGGCGCAGACATGCAAGAAGGCCCGGAGTCCGAGGACTCCGGGCCTTCTTCGCGCCTGTCGCCGAGGCGACGGGGGAATTAGAAAGGGGTGCAGCCGGCGCATGGGGGGGACCGTCGGCTGCACCCCAGATCACGGGGAGCGGGGCTGTGCTCCTGCATCCAGTTGAACCTGCCCTTCGGGTTTCCCCGGGCTTGTTCAACGATTGAAACCTTAGCCGATCGTCCCCTGATTTGGGTAGCCCTGAACCGACAAAACTTGGGTGAGCCGTGTCACGCAGAGCTTTGCCGGGTGCGGGCAGGCGTGGGTGCAGGCAGGCAGGCGTCATGCCTTGCGGCTGCTCAACTCCTCCGCGGTACCCACGAGGAGCACCGCCGCGATGATCGCCACCACCGCGCCGATGATGTTGAGCTCGAAGTAGCCGCCAGTGCCGAGCACGGACGCGACGAAGCCCCCGATCAGCGAGCCGACGACGCCGAGGAGCAGTGTCGCCAGGATGCTCAGGTTCTGCCTGCCCGGCTTCAGGAGACGCGCGACCGCGCCGACGACGAGACCGAAGACCAGAAATCCGATGATGTCCATGACTCCGTCCTACCCGATCACGGTGAGGCGAACCACGTTCGGTGATCACGTTTCGGACACGCGTCGAAGGCGCGTTGCCAGTGACGGAAGTACCGGGGCACGCGCAGCCCCACCGACGTCCTCAGGCGCGCAGAGCGTCAGCTCTCAGGCGCACAGAGCGTCAGCTCTCAGGCGCGCGGCGTGTCCTCGTCGTTCTCGTCCACCTGGAAGGCGGGCCCAGGGGTGATGCGACGGTCCTCGCCGTAGACGCCGGAGTCCTTGGCCTGCTGCGTGCGGCGCAGCTGGCGCACCAGGCTCCACCCCAGGAGGCCCACGGCCACCGCCATGCCGAGCCAGAGGAGAAGGGCGACATAGCCGGCCTTGACCTCACTGCCCTCGGGCACCGGGCGCGGGACGTCGTTGGCGGCGGAGAGGAGCGTGGTGACGATCGCGGGATCCAGGAGCGCGTGCATGTCTTCCAGTGTGTCAGGCATCTGGCTGGACGCCAGCGAACAGGTCGTCCTCGGGCAGGTCGGTGGGCACGTGGCTCACGACCAGCTCGAAGTCCTCGGTGGGCCACACCTTCTGCTGCAGCTCACGGGGCACCGCGAACCAGAAGCCGTCCGGGTCGATCTGGGTCGCGTGCGCCAGCAGCGCCTGGTCGCGCACGCCGAAGTAGTCGGCGCACGGCACCTTCGTGGTGATCCGGGCGTCCCACGCTGGGTCGGGCGCCCACTGCACCAGACGCTCGGTGTAGGGCGACTCGAGGTCGTGCTCGAGCATCGCCCGGTGCAGCGCCTCGGCGCGCAGCCGGCTCATCCCGTGGTGGTAGTAGAGCTTCGCCGGCTGCCACGGCTCACCGGCGTCCGGGTACTGCTCCGGATCGCCAGCGGCGTTGAAGGCATGCACCGAGATCTTGTGGCACATGATGTGGTCCGGGTGCGGGTATCCGCCGCGCTCGTCGTACGTGGTGACCACGTGCGGACGGAACGACCGGATCAGTGCCACCAGCGGCGCAGCCGCCTCGGCCACGTCCATCAGCCCGAAGCAGCCCGCGGGCAGCGGCGGCAACGGGTCGCCCTCGGGCCAGCCGGAGTCGACGAAGCCGAGCCAGTCCTGGGTGATCCCCAGGATGTCGCGCGCGCGCTCCATCTCTTGGCGACGGATCTCGTGGATGTTCTCCAGGATTCCCGGGCGGTCCATCTTTGGATTGAGGATCGACCCCCGTTCGCCACCGGTGCAGGTGGCCACGTGCACGTCGACCCCCTCCGCCACGTACATGGCGGTGGAGGCAGCACCCTTGCTCGACTCGTCGTCGGGGTGGGCGTGCACGTGCATGAGGCGGAGGCCTTGGCGATCGCGTCCGGACATGCAGCGAGTCTAGGCCGCATCACTCCCGGTCGCCCCGGCGAGTCACCTCGGCTGGTCCTGGGTTGGTTCTCTTTGGGAGGATGGACGCCGTGAGCACCCCCACCGACCTCGACGCCCGCTACGGCAAGCCCGCCCCGTGGCGCCGCAAGGCCCTGATCGCCACCGCCTCCGTCATCGCGGTGGCATTCGTCGGCTTCGTGCTGTGGGCGGCGACCTACCACTCGAACCCCGACATCAACTCCGACACGATCCGTTACGACGTGCAGGACGAGCACTCGGTGCTCGTGCGCGTCAAGGTGCAGATGAACGACCCGAAGGACCCCGAGTGCCTGGTCCGCGCGACGAGCGTCGACAAGAGCATCGTGGGCGAGCTGACCTTCACCCCGCTCGAGGGCGAGCAGGAGGTCGTCGTGCGCACCGACCGGCGCGCCACCACGGGCGAGGTCGTCGGCTGCCGCACCTCCGACCAGAGCCGCTGGCGCTGACCCCGGGACGTCCGGGGACCGTCGGAGGGCAGCGCATTGGTTGCCCTCGTTGCTAGAGTTGTTCGAAACACCCAAAACCCGCAGGGCTTGTGACGGCACGTCTCACTACAATCGTGAGGAGCCCCGCGGGTTTTGCTTTTGTCCAACAGGAGTGAATCCATGACTCAGTCGAACGGCACCATCTGGCTCACCCAGGAGGCCCACGACAAGCTGCAGGCCGAGCTCGACGACCTCAAGGGCCCCCGGCGCCAGGAGATCGTCGACCGCATCGCCTCTGCCCGCGACGAGGGTGACCTGAAGGAGAACAGCGGCTACCACGCTGCCCGTGACGAACAGGGCAAGCAGGAAGCGCGCATCCGCCAGCTCGAGGACATGCTGCGCCGGGCAGAGGTCGGCGAGACCCCCGCTGACGACGGCGTGGTCGAGCCGGGCATGAAGGTCACCATCCGCTTCACCGACTTCGACGACGAGGAGACGTTCCTCTTCGGCGCCCGGGAGATCGAGGAGGAGGGCCTGACGGTCTACTCCCCGCAGTCGGCGCTGGGCGCCGCGATCAACGGCAAGCAGGTCGGCGACAAGGTCTCCTACACCACCCCCAACGGCAAGGACATCCACGTGGAGGTGGTCGAGGCCAAGCCCTTCGGCGGCTGATCCTCACCCACACGCATCGCTCGACCGGTCCCGGCTCCTGCCGGGGCCGGTCGTCGCCATTTGGCCGCGGGGCCAGTGCACGCGGGGCCAGCCAGCCACGTGCGCGACGGCACGATCCGCCTCATCCCCCTCCCGCCTCATCCCCCCTCGGCGCGGAGTTCCTCCTCGACCTCGGTCCTGGTGCCCTCCCGGACGATGAGGTTCTGGTTCAGGTGCATGACCACCGCGTTCACCGCGGCCACCAGCGGCACGGCGAGCAGCGCGCCGGCGACACCGGCGACGAGGAGCCCGATCCCGATCGCGACGATGATGCCGAGCGGGTGGATGGAGACGAAGCGTCCCATCAGGAACGGCTGCAGGATGTGCCCCTCGATCTGCTGCACCACGATCACCCCGACCAGCATGATCAGCGCGCTCACGGGCCCCTGGTCGACGAGGGCGACCAGCACCGCGACTCCGCCGGCGACGGTGGCGCCGATCAAGGGGACGAACGCGCCCAGGAAGACGAGTACGCCGATCGCCAGGACGAACGGGATGCCCAGGAACAGGGCCACCGCCATCACGCCGATCGCGTCCACGAGTGCCACCATCACGGTGGCCCGGACGAACTGGGTGAGCGAGATCCACGCCACCCGGCCCGAGGAGTCCACGTGGGTTCGCGCGGCGCGAGGCGCGAGGCGCACGGCCCACGCCCAGATCCGGTCACCGTCGGCCAGGAAGAAGTACGACGCGAACAGCACGATGAAGAAGCCGGCCGTCACGTGGCCGATCGTCGTCCCGACCGCGCTGACCTGCTCCAGGGCCCCGGACTTCGACCAGTTCGCGATCGCGTCCTGCACCTGCTTGATGTAGTCGTCGATCTGACTCTGACTGGCGTTGAGCGGCCCGTCGGTGAGCCACACCCTGATCCGGTCGAGCCCGGTCACCACCTGGTCGGCGAGGTCCGAGGAACCGTTGACCACCTGCTGCCCGGCGAAGGTCAGCAGGGCGGCCACCACCCCCAGGATCACCAGGACGCCCGCGATCGCGGACAACCCCCGGCGGAGCCCCGCACGGTTGAGCCGGTTGACCAGCGGCGACACCAGGGCCGCGAGGAGCAGGGCAATGGCCAACGGCAGGGTGACGACGGAGAACCGCGCCAACGTCCAGGCGATCAGGAAGGAGGCCGCCACGATCACCAGGAATCGCCAGGACCAGGCCGCCGCCAGGTCCAGCGCGTGCGGCACCTGGGCACGGGAGAAGTTGGAACGACCGGCACCGATGTCGGTCCGGCGACGTTCAGCCTCACGTTCAGCGTCCCGCTCCGCCTCCCGCTCGGCGCGGATGAGTGCCCACTGGGCTGCGATCTGCTGCGTCAGCCGCTCGCCCAGGTGCGGCGAGTCCGACGCACCTGCCCCCGGATCGGCCCGCGCGTCAGCGTCCTCCCCCGTCCGGTCGGGGTCAGGCTCGCGGTCGTGGCCAGGGGTGCGGGGTGCGTCGTCCGTCACGTCGACGAGCGTACCGATGTGTGGTCAGCGCGACCCGCTCCGCCCCGCGGATCAGGAGAGTGCCTGCTCCAGGTCGGTGAGGAGGTCCTCGATCGACTCGATGCCCACGGAGAGGCGAATCAGGTCGCTGGGGACCTCCAGGTCGGTGCCCGCGACCGAGGCGTGCGTCATCCGGCCCGGGTGCTCGATCAACGACTCGACACCGCCCAGCGACTCGCCGAGGGTGAAGACCTTGGCCTTGGCGCAGACGTCCAGAGCCGCCTGCTCGCCCGCGGCGACCCGGAAGGAGATGATGCCGCCGAAGCGCTTCATCTGCTTCTTGGCCACCTCGTGACCGGGGTGTCCCGGCAGACCCGGGTAGATGACCTGGGAGACGGCCGGGTGGTTGACCAGGAACTCGGCGATCCGCTCCGCGTTGTCGCAGTGACGCTCCATGCGCACAGCGAGCGTCTTGAGGCCGCGGTGGGTGAGGTAGACGTCGAACGGTCCGGCGACGCCACCGATGGAGTTCTGGTGGAAGGCGATCTTCTCGGCCAGCTCGGCGTCGCGGACCACCAGGGCGCCGCCGACGACGTCGGAGTGCCCGCCCACGTACTTGGTGGTGGAGTGCACCACCACGTCCGCGCCGAGGGTCAGCGGCTGCTGCAGGTAGGGCGAGGCGAAGGTGTTGTCGACGACCAGCAGCGCGCCGGCCTCGTGGGCGAGGACCGCCAGCGCCTCGATGTCGGCGATGTTGAGCATCGGGTTGGTGGGGGTCTCCACCCAGACGAGCTTGGTGCGTCCCGGCTCGATCGCGGCACGGACGGCCTCGACGTCTGCGATGACGGCCGGGGTGTGGTCCAGGCCCCAGACCTTCTCCACAAGTCGGATCGTAGCCATGTCGTTCTGTGAGCCAAGGAGTTGTCCCTCTCTATTGTCTTCCTAAGACCGCTTGGCCTCCGACTTAGGTCTGGGGCCTGGACCACACCCCGGCCGTCATTGCCGACGTCGAGGCCGTCCGTGCCGCGATCGAGCCGGGACGCACCAAGCTCGTCTGGGTGGAGGCAAGTCGGAACGAAGCCATGTCGGTCTGTGTGCCAAGGGGTTGTCCCGCTC
>JAZQNT010000134.1:0-3154 GCA_045627505.1 Nocardioides sp. | reverse complement strand
GGCCGAAGGCCATCGACATGCCGGCCCAGAAGTTCCGCACCGCCCTGAACAAGGCGCTGAAGCTGAAGTCCCCGCTCACGGCGGAGCAGCGCGCGGCGCGCGCCGGCCTGGCCAACCGCCAGGTCACCATCCGCTGACGTTGCGGATCCGGGAAAGGTGACAGAAAAGGTCTGACAACTTCCCGTTAGTGGTTGAACCGCAGACCTTTTGTGACGTAGGTTGGCCACGCCCGGCCGTTGTTGTATCCCCCGTCAACAACGGCCGGGCTCTCAACGTCCACAGCGCCCACCAGGTCGCGGATCGCTGGACCCGAGCCACGCCCGTCCGGGCGTGGCTCGGGGTCATTTCAGGGCCATCGTCGAGTGCGGTCAGGGCGGTGCCCTCCACCCGCGCCTGCGTCCTGCACCCGCCAGCACCGAAGGGGCCCGGGGATCGTTCACGACATGTTCATCTCTTGCTGCGGCTGGGCGGCATGCGAACGCATACTGTCGGCACCGCATGGGGTGGGTCCGGCGTCGATGACGTCGGACGAACGAGCCCTCCCAGGAAGTCGCAGTCATGCAGCCCTCTCCCCAGGCCCCAGCGCACGTCCCCGCGCACGTCCCCGCGCAGGTCGCCGTGCAGGCCCCCGCGCAGCCGCCCGTGAGCCAGCACGTCGTCCGCCGCCCGGAGGCGCCCTCCGCCTCCGCGTGGATCCCGCGCGGCCGGCCCCTCGAGGGCAGCCAGTTCGCCCTCCGGCACCGGATGCTGGTGGGGATCCTCATCGGGCACGTCCCCGTCCTCGCCCTGCTCACGCTCTGGTGGCCCACCACGCGCTGGGCCGGTCACGGCGTGCACCACCACGGCGACCTCATCTGGGGTGGCATGGCCCTGATGGTGCTGGCGGTGGTCGTGGGCACCACGGCGTCGTCGGCGTCGGTGCGCTCCGTCGCGGTCGCCAGCGGACTGGTGCTCGGATCGGTCACCCTGGTCCACATCTTCGACGGCATGACCGACATGCACCTGCACTTCTTCGTGGTGGCGGCGCTCATCTCGCTGTACCAGGCCTGGGCCCCGTTCCTGGCCGGGGTGGTGCTGGTGGCGGCGCACCACGTGGTGATGGGGCTGTGGATGCCGACGATGGTCTTCTCCGTCCCGCTGGCCCAGGACGCCCCGCTGGTCTTCGCGCTGCTGCACGCGGCGTTCTTCCTCGCCGAGTGCGCGGCCCTGGCGTGGTCGTGGAAGTTCACCGAGGGTGCCGAGGCGCTGCGGGACGAGGCCGACGTCCGGGCCCGGGGGGCCACCGCCGAGGCGCTGGAGAAGGCGGAGCGGGCCACGGCCTCGCTGGCCGAGCTGGAGCGCGCCCGCGAGGAGCAGGCCCGGCGCGCGGCGGACGCGACCCGAGCCCGGGGGGAGGCGGAGCAGCGCCTCGCCGAGCTCACCCGGTTCGCTGCATCGCTGCAGCAGCAGGCCGACGACTCCCGGCGGGAGGTCTCGGAACTGGCCGGCATCGCAGCCGCCATCGGCGCCGCTGCCGAGGGAACCCAGGGGTCGCTGGTGCAGGCTGTGGGCTTCGCCCGGGAGAACGACGAGGTGCTCGAGCGCCTGCACGAGTCCATCGGCGAGGTGGCCGCCATGGCGCAGCGGATCGCCGCGATTGCGGCGCAGACCAACCTGCTCGCCCTGAACGCGACCATCGAGGCGGCCCGGGCCGGCGAGGCGGGTCGTGGGTTCGCCGTGGTCGCGCACGAGGTGCAGCAGTTGGCCGCCGAGACGGCCAGCGTCACCACCGGGATCTCCAGCACCATCGCGGGCGTGCGCACCGGCGCGGACGCCGTCTCGGTCAACGCCGCTGCGGTCACCGAGACGTTGGGCGACGCCGAACGGCGCCAGCGGGAGATGGCCGAGAGCGTGGTCGCGCAACGCGCCGGGACCACGCGGGCGGCAGAGGCGATGGACGCCGTCTCCGCCGGCATGGCCGACCTCTCCGCCGAGGTGGCCGAGGTGGCCATGCTGGGCCGCTGATGCGTCAGCGCTGACGCATCGGGCCGCGGGGCAACGGCGGGCCGGAGCGACCGGGCCGCTCACCGGAGCTTCGTTACGGTGGGGCGAAGGCGAACCAGACCCACCGGAGGCACACCATGACGTACGCGGACCAGATCAAGGCCAAGCTCAAGGAGAGCGACGTCGAGGGCAAGCTCGCCGAACTCGTCGACGGCGGTGAGAAGCTCGTGGCCGGGACGGTGCAGCGCGCCGGTGGCCTCGCACACGAGCGCCGCGACGACGTCGAGGCTTTCCTGCAGAGGGCCGGCGGGACGGTCGACGAGAAGACGGACGGGAAGTACGCCGACAAGGTGGCCAAGGTGCGCGACCTGCTGCTGGCCGGCGTGGACAAAGTGGCGGAGCGTCGTCCGGCGCCCTCTCCTGCCCCGGACGAGGACCGGCCGCTGGATGAGCTGGGCTGACCCGGAACCGCGCTGAGGCAGGCGGAGTCGAGCTCCTGAGCCGCGAACGCCCCCTGGACCCACCTGGCCCGGGGGTCCTTCCGCATTTCGGGGAGCGGACGAGAACCAAGGGTGGAGGAGTTTGGTGCCGCCGTGCTCGCCGGGAGCGCCGGGCCGGTATGGGTGGGCAAGCTCTCGCCGGGCGGGGTTGGACACCGGCGGTTGAGCCGGCGCTGCGGGCTCTCTCCAGCCCCCTGTTCAGCCCCGCGGGACGCTAGTAACGTCTGGTCCACTTACCGCCCGTCACCAACCCGCGGAAGCGGGACCCGAGGAGGGCCTGTGGTCGTCACCCTGAACCCCTACGTCAACCTGGTCGACGGGCGGGCCCGCGCCGCCCTCGAGTTCTACCGTTCGGTCCTGGGTGGCGAGCTGCAGATCATGACCTTCGGCGACATGGGCGCCGAGGGCCCGCTTGCCGACCAGGTGATGCACGGCCAGCTCAGCTCCGAGCGGCTGACCCTGATGGTCTCCGACACCCCACCGGAGATGGCTGAGATCACGATCGGCAACAACGTCTCGATCTCCTTGATCGGGGGCGTGGAGGACGAGGACTGGTTGCGCGCCACCTTCGACGGGCTGGCGCAGAACGGCACCGTGACGGAGCCGCTCTCCCCGGCGCCGTGGGGCGACACCAAGTCGGAGGCCAAGCGGGCTTAGGAAGACAATAGAGA
>JAZQNT010000133.1:0-10124 GCA_045627505.1 Nocardioides sp. | reverse complement strand
GTCTTTATTTGTCCATTTATCCAATACCGTAGCACCTACGGTTACGAAACTGATTTCAGGTGTTACATCATCCTTCTTGATGATGAGCTCTACATCATAAACATTTTCTTTTCCTGTATATGTAACGGCTTTGAACTTAATCTTGTATGCACCGTTGGTTGATACGTTGATGGTATCCGCGAGCTTGTCGAGCTTTTCGGAATCGTCAAATGCATACCAAATAGTTTCAGGTGTAGGACCTTCTGTTGCAGGATAGTCCTCACCCACCTTGGCATATGTATAGTAAAGTCTGTCTACAGCGCAATGCTCGCTTCTGTCTGCGTCACCTACGCGTGTGATCATTGAGGTGACCTCCCGGAAGTTCTCCAGCACGGCGGCAGAGACCTGGGAGAACAACTCGAAGTCCGGGGCCAGGACCATCGCCCGGGGACAGAGCCGGCGGGCCCTGGTCATCGGCATCGCCGAGGTGACCCCCGTTTGCCTGGCCAGGTAGTTGGCCGACAGCACCACGCCCCGACCACCCCCACCCACGATCACCGGAACCGTGGCGAGCGCAGGATCGTCCCGGGTGGCCACGGAGGCGTAGAAGGCGTCCATGTCGACGTGCAGGACCGGGGTGCTCGTCATCCCGGGCTCCCCGGGCTGCGGTGCCACAACGACCTCGCCGGTGCGGTCAACGAGCCATCGGCTGGACGTACGTCGGCGTACGGCGAGACCTTGTACCCGCTGCTGTGCACCAGCACCCGTCGTTGGTCCGGACCGGGACCACCGACCGGAGCGACCGGGGCCCGGAGGAACTCCACCACCGCGGCGGCCCCCCGCTCACCCGCACCCGCGTCCTGCCAGAGCGCGTGGAGCTCCTCCAGCGGCCAGGCACCGGTGGCGCGCAGCGAGACGCCCCGGGGTCCGGTGCGGCGCACCTCCCCGCGCACCAGCAGCATCCAGCTGGCGAAGACCGTGCCCGCGAACGGAGCCTGTGCGTCCTCGAAGAAGGTCGCGTCGACCGGACCGGTGGAGTCGTCCAGGGTCAGGAACACCACCCTGCGCCCCGAGCGCACCGGCGGAGTCTGGGTGGCCACCTTCACCCCGGCCACCAGGATCTCGCGGCGACTGCGCTGGCCCAGGAGGTCACGGCTGCGGACCACACCCACCGTGTCCAGCATCGGCGCGTAGGGGTCGAGGACGTGCGCGGTGACGTCCATGCCCAGCACCTCCAACTCCGCCGCGGTGCGTTCCGCGTCGGTGAGTTCGGGCAGGCCACTGCCCACCAGTTCCTCGCCCTGCCCGAGGTCGAGGCTCATCTGCACCGACGAGACCTCGATCCGGCGTCTCGGCGCCGCCGAGAGTGCCGCGGCCCGGTCCCTGACCCCGGCGCTGGCTGCCGGCACCGCCGCAGCCCGACGTGCCGCCCCGATCCCTCGCCCACGTGAGGCACGGGCCTCCGTCCGTCCCCACCGCTCCAACTCGCCCAGCCACAGCAAGAGGTCACGACGGGTCACCGTGGCGGGTGCGTCCCCGGCGCTCGCACCGGCGTCCGGTGCAGGACGACCGATCCCGTGGATCCGGTCGAAGGCACCGGTGAGGACCAGTCGCTCCACCACCGGACGCGAGACCCGGGCGCGTTCCCAGAAGTCGGCCAGGGAGGCGTAGGGGCGCGCCGCGACGATGCGGGCGACCTCAGCCTCGTCGATGCCCCGCACCTCCGAGAGCGCCACCCGGATCGCGTAGCCCGACGGGTCCGTGGGTGAGACCTCGACCCGGTACCCCGCCTCCGAGCGGTCGACGTCCACACCTCGCACTCCCACTCCGAAGTGACGGGCGTCGTCGAGGATCAGGCGTTTGGGATACATGCCCGGGTCGTGGGTGAGCACCCCGGCCAGGAAGTGCGCCGGCCAGTGGGTCTTGAGCCAGGCCGACTGGTAGGTGGGCAGCGCGAAGGCCGCGGCGTGCGCCTTGCAGAAGCCGAAGGAGGCGAAGGCCTCCAGCACCTGCCAGACCTCGTCCACCACCGCCGCGTCGTAGCCACGGGAGAGGGTCAACGGCACGAACCACTGCTTGACCTGGGTCATGCCGTCGACGGTGCCCAGGGCACGTCGCTTCTCGTCCGCCTCGGCCCGGGAGACGCCGGTCAACGTGGCGATGATCTCGATGACCTGCTCGTGGAAGACCACGACGCCGTGGGTCTGCTCGAGCACCGGGCGCAGGTCGGGGTGGATGTAGCGCGGGGGGCTCCACCCCTGCTTGGCGTCCAGGTAGGGCCGGATCATGTCGCTCTTCACCGGACCGGGACGGAACAGGGAGATGTCGGTGATGATCTCCTCGAAGTCCTCCACCCCCGACTTGCCCACCAGCTCCCGCTGCCCCGGCGACTCGATCTGGAAGACCCCGAGGGTGCGTGCGCTGCTGATGAGCTCGTAGGTGGGTGCGTCGTCGAACGGCACCTGGAGAGGGTCCTCCAGGTCGACCCGCTGACCGTCCACCCGCTCGATCTCAGCAGTGGCGTGCGCCATCGCCGACTGCATCCGGATGCCCAGCAGGTCGAGCTTGAGCAGCCCCAGCTCCTCCACGTCGTCCTTGTCGAACTGGCTCATCGGATACCCGGCGTGGCTCGCCTCCACCGGGGTGCGGTCCAGCAGGGTCGCGTCGGAGAGCAGCACCCCACACGGGTGCAGGGCCACGTGCCGCGGGAGTCCGTCCAGACGCTCCACCAGCGCGAACATCAGCGCCAGCCGCTCCTCCGCGAGGCCGCTGGCCCGGAGCTCGGGCAGGTCGGCCATCGCGTTGCGGGCGTCCCGGGCACGGATGTGCGGGAACGCCTTCGCGATCGCGTCCACCTCCGCGGGAGGGACGCCCAGCGCCGCGCCGACGTCGCGCACCGCGTGCCGCACCCGGTAGGTCTCGGCCATCGAGACGCAGACGCACCGCTCGCCCCCGAACCGCTCGAGGACCGCCTCGTACACCTCGGCCCGACGGTGCGACTCCACGTCGATGTCGATGTCGGGCAACGAGGTGCGCAGGGGCGAGAGGAACCGCTCCATCAGCAGGCCGTGTCGCAGCGGGTCGACACCGGAGATGCCGAGCAGGTAGTTGACCAGGCTCCCGGCCCCCGAGCCGCGGGCCGCTGCCCGGATTCCCAACCCGCGCACCAGGTCGGTCACCTCACCGACCGCGAGGAAGTAGGAGGCGTACCCCAGGGTCTCGATCGTGTGCAGCTCGTCGTCGAGCCTCTTCCAGATGCGCTGGCGCGGGGCGGATCCGTACCGCCACCCGATCGCCGCCTCGCACCGGCCCCGCAGCTGGGCGTCGGCCGGCGTCGCACCGGCGACCATCGCGGCCGTCCCGGCGCCGGGAGCGCCGCCCACCACGTCGAACTCCGGGAAGTGCACCGACCCGATGCCGAGGTCCTCGCGCAGGTCGAGGGCACACTCCTCGCCCAGCGCCCGGGTGCGGGCCAACAACGCGTCGACGTCGCGCTCGCGCCCGGCGGCACGGCAGATCTCCTCGGCCACCACGCGCATCTGTTGCCCCGACTTCAGGTGGCCCTCGGCGTTGCGGCGGTCGACGTTGCGCCGGTCCAGCGGCACGAGTCGTCGAGCTGCGTCGAGGACGTCCGCGGTGAGCGCGTCCTGACGCTCGGCGTAGCGCACCGCGTTGCTCAGCACCGTGGGCGCGCCCACCGAGGCCGCGAAGACCGCCGAGCGGGCTGCATGGAGGGTGCTCCCCGCACCCCAGGCACGTCCCCACGCGAACTGCTCCGCCCCGGCCAGGTGGGAGACCAGCTCGACCACGAGTCGTTCACGCGGGACGCAGGAGAGCCACTGCTCCCACTCGCTCCGGGCGCGCTGCTCGTTGCCCTGCGCCAGCGCCTGGCCGATCCCGGACCACGGCCCGAGCAGGACGCTCACGTCGCCCCCGCCGAGGTGCCGAGCCAGCGCCTCCCGGGTGGCCACGGGACGTCCCCGCTCCGCCCCCAGGTGCGCGTCGGAGACCAGCCGGCAGATCGCGGCCCAGCCGGAGCGACCCCGGGCCAGCAGCACCACTCGGGTGCGGTGCTCCGGGCGCGCCGCCCCGCCGCGCGCCGGGGTGCGGGGACGTGCCTCCCGCCCCGACGCAGGCCCCTCGGGGAATCGCCCGAGGAGCCGCGACGGGCCACCGCTGAGGTCCACCGCGAGGTCCACCCCGAGGACGGGGGCGAGGCCCCGCTGCACCGCGGCCTTGGCGAACTTCACCGCACCGTACGTGCCGTCACGGTCGGTGAGGGCCAACAGGTCCATCCCGTGCTCCGCAGCACGTTCCACCAGGGCGTGCGGGTGCGACGCGCCGTACCGCAGGGAGTACCCGGAGGCGACGTGCAGGTGGACGAAGGGATCACGCAACGTCGACACGTGCTCCCTCCGAACCCTCTGCCAGGAGGACGCCGACCGGCACGTGCGGGACCAGACCCAAGGACGCCTCGACCGTCGCCAGGAACCGGTCGGAGTCACGGAGCAGGTCGTCCGCCTCCCGTTCGGTGACCGCGCGGACCGAACCTGTCTCGGCAGCGGCCCGCTTCGCGGCACCCGCAGCGAAGAAGGCCGCCCACTCGGCGAACTCCGGGGCGACCTGGGCGAGCAGCACCCACGCGTTGCGCTGACGTCGTCGCGTTGAGGTGGGCACGGTCCGTACCGCCAGGAGCGCGGCCGCGGCCCGCAGCGCTGCCACGTGGGCATGCACGTAGCGCTGGGGGACCTCAGCCGTCCCGGCTGCCTCGTGCAACGAGTCCGCCGAGCGGAGCAGGTAGGCGTGGGCCGTCGCAGGAAGCACTCGTGGTGCGTGCTCGACGGTCGTGGAGGTGCGCGACGTGACGGTGTTCATCAGGATCTCCTTCTCGTGGCTGACTCGTGGCTGACTCGTAACTGGTGGCGGAGCGTCTCGGACAACCGGAGGTCAGTCGCTGCACCCCAGCAACTGCCACCTGCCCGCGGAGGCATCCCTGGCGAGGTCGAACACGCCAGCCGCCCGGTCGTTCCCGTGCAGCACCGGTCGGCGGGCCTCGACCCGCCAGACCTCGCGCTCCTCGAGCAGGCCGGCCAGGGCGTCGGTCGAGGACGGGGCGTCGCGCACCGCCCCCGGGGTGGTGCGCTCCTCCGCCCCGTCGGTTCCGGCAACTGCCCGGGCCCGCGAACCGCGCCACCACTCCCCGGTCTCCACCCAGTGCGCCAGCACTCCTCGCACCTGCCAGAGCTGGCCTCGCCAGAGGAACTGCGCCGGGCTCCCCGGCAGCAGCCCCCGCCCGGGCGCGGTCTCGTACCCGTTGCCGGTACGCACGTCCACCTGATCGTCGTAACGCCTCATGACGCCTCCTCGACACCTCGGCCCCACCGCTGCGGAGCAGGACCCCTTCACCATGATTCGAACATTTGTTCGAACTGGTTTCAAGGTACTTCCCCACGCCGACAACTTCGACCGGAAAGCACGACACCCGGCCTCCCCTCGCGGGGTGACCGGGTGTCGTCGAACGGCTGGGCGCCGGAGGGTCAGACCTCTCGGAACCAGCGGGAGGTCTGCGGGTGCAGCAGGTAGAAGAGCTGGGCGCCGCAGAGCAGCACCACGCCACCACAGAGCACCTCGAAGAGGGTGGGAATGCCGCTGGCCACAGCCAGGACCGCCAGGAAGATCCCGAACACCGCCACTCCGACCAGACAGACACGGCCCCAGGCGAAGCCGCCCCAGAAGAAGACGGCGAAGACCCAGGCCAGCATCAGGAAGACCAGGTAGGAGGTGAGCACCACCGGCACGAACCCGGGCACGTTCAGGTTGGCCTCCACAGCCTCGAGCCCGCCGTCACGCAGGATCGCGCGCGCACCGGGGTTGCCCTCGGCCCAGGCGAGGACCAGATCCTCACGGAAGACCCACACCAGCAGCGTCACGACACCGGCGCCGACGCACAGCGCCACGAGGGTCTGGAGAGCTCGGGTGACCGCGACCGGACGGTCGTTCATGACAGGATCCTCCTGGCAGGAGTGAGGGAAGCACATGGGTCGGCGGTGCGCTGCCGAGCACACTCACCGCGCCCCACGGTACCGGCGACCTGGGGGCGCGCCCTGAATCGGCGCCCGTCACCGCGTCGTGTCCGGTTCGCCCGGCCTACGATCAGCCCCATGGAGATCTGGCTCAACCCCGCGTGCAGCAAGTGTCGCACCGCCCGTTCCACCCTCGACCAGGCCGGCGTGGAGTACAGCGTGCGGTACTACCTAGAGGAACCCCCGACCGCGGACGAGCTCGGCGCAGTGGTGGGGCGCCTGGGGCTCGAGCCCTGGGACGTCGCGCGCCCCAAGGAGGCCCGCGAGGCAGGCATCGCGCTGCCCAAGGACGCCGAGCACCGCCAGGAGTGGCTCGAGGCCCTGGTGGCCCACCCGCGCGCCATCCAGCGCCCCCTGATCACCGCCGACGACGGCACCACCGTCGTCGGCCGGGACCCGGAGTCGATCGCCCGCGTGCTGCGCGCGCAGAACGGCTAGCCCACGGCCAGCACCACACGGCCAGCCGGGCGCAGGTCACGCTCCCCCTGCGCTCCCGGGGGCTGTCGCCTTCGTTAGCCTCGTGCTGTGCGAGTCGTGGTGATCGGTGGCGGGTTCTCAGGCATGGCCAGTGCGGCCAGGTTGGCCAAGCTCGGCCACCAGGTCACGCTCTTCGAGCGCGCTGAGCGCCTCGGCGGTGCCCTCGGACAGCTGGAGGTCCAGGGCTGGTCCTTCGACACCGGCCCCACGCACACCCTGCTGCCCGCGGTGATCCGCGACCTCTTCCGCAAGTCCGGTCGCCCCCTCGAGCGTGAGGCAGACCTGGTGCCGCTGGAGGTCGTCCGGGAGCACCGGTTCGCCGACGGGTCCGCCCTCCAGCTCACCGGAGGATCCCGGGCCGCCCAGAAGGTGGCGTTCGACCGCCTCTCCCCCGGCCTCGGCACGGCGTGGGTCCAGCACGTCGACCCCTACAGCGGCGTCTGGGAGAGCCTGCGTCGCAACTTCTTCGAACGCCCGTGGAACGCCGACCTCGCAGATCCCGAAGCGGTCAGGCTGCTGACCGAACGGGCCCGGCTCTCCGACCGGCTGGCCGCGAACCTGCCCGACCCCCGCGCCCGCCTGGTCGCCGGACACCCTCACGTGCGCGACGGGCACGACCTGCGCAAGGTCCCGGCCTGGGCAGGCGTGGTGTCGTACCTGGAGCAGAACTTCGGGGCCTGGACCGTTCCGGGCGGAATCGGTGTGCTGGGCGAGGTGATGGCCCGCCGCGTGCGCACCCGCAAGGTGGAGGTGCACACCTCCACCCCCGTGACCGACGTCCTCCTGCGCCGCGGCCGCGTGGTGGCGGTGCGCACCCCGGACGGGGAGGTGGAGGCCGACGCCGTGGTCTGTGCCGTCGACCCCTCCGGGCTGCCCTCCCTGCGTTCCGTGCGTTCCCCCGCCGGAGGCTCCCCGCGACACCTCCTCACCCGACGCCCCACCCCCGCGCCCGTGCCCGACCTGCTGCACCTCGGCCTGGTCGGCGACGGGGTGCTGGACGAGCAGTTCGGCCCGGACCTGCCCGGCGAGCTGGTCCTGCACGGTGAGGACCGTTCCCCCGACCTGGTCCTGCGTCCGGGCGGCAGCGCCCCGAGCGACCTCCCCGGCGCGCGCGCCGTCACCGTGCACAGCCGGGGCGTCCCCGCCGACCAGGTGCTCGACCTGCTCGCTTCCCGCGGCCTCGACCTGCGCCCGCAGGTGGAGGTGCAGGTGGCGCGCAGCGGCGCCGAGCTGACCCGCATCTGGGGTGGCTCACCGCTGGGGGCGCAGTGGGACGGACGACGCACGGTGGCGACGCGTCCCGGCCCCCGCACCACCGTGGCCGGCCTCTACGCCGCCGGGGCGCACGCCAACCCGGGCGCCGGACTGCCGTTCACCGGCCTGTCGGCCTGGCTGGTGGCCCAGAGCATCGGCCCTGCCTGAGCGCCCTGCCCGAGCGCCCTGCCCGAGCACCCTGCCTGTGTGCCCCCGTTCTGCGCCCTGGTTGAACCCTGTCGGGGTGGACCCTGCCAGAGGCTCCGCCCGGGCTGGCTGCGCGCGGCGCGACCAGCCGCCGCGCCACGCGCAGCGTCCCGGTGCACCGCGATGCCAGGTGCGCTGGCTACCCTCATCACGTGCCAGCAACGACACAGCTCCATTCATCGCCCTGGGACCCGACGGCCTTCCGAGCCGCCATCCAGCAGGTCCTGGACGAGTTCCTCGACGAGCAGAGCACGCGCCTGGCCCCGCTGGGACCGGACGCGGAACGCCTCATGACACGGGCGCGCGAGTCGTTGAGTGGTGGCAAGCGCTTCCGTGCCGCGTTCTGCTGGTGGGGCTACCGCGCCGTCTCGCCCCAGGTCGAGGACGAGCTCGCGCTGCTCCGCGCCTGCGCCGCCCTGGAGCTCCTGCAGGCCAGCGCCCTCGTGCACGACGACCTCATGGACGACTCCGACACCCGCCGGGGACGCCCCGCCACGCACAAGGCACTGGAGGCCGAGCACGCCCAGCAGGGATGGCGCGGGGACACGGTCCAGTACGGCGCTGCAGGAGCGATCCTGCTGGGTGACCTGCTGCTGGCCTGGTCGGACGAGCTGTTGCGACGCTGCGGGCTCCCGCTCACCCAGGTGGCGCCTGCCCTCGACGTCTTCGACCTGTGCCGGACCGAGGTGATCGCCGGACAGTTCCTCGACGTCTCGGTCCAGGCCCGCGGACGCGCCGACGTGGCCGAGGCAATGACCGTGCTGCGCTGGAAGTCGGCCAAGTACTCCATCGAGCGGCCCCTGCACGTCGGCGCAGCGTTGGCGGGGGCTGACGCCGCCGCCCTCGAGCGGATCAGCGCCTATGGCCTGCCCCTGGGCGAGGCGTTCCAGCTGCGCGACGACATGCTGGGGGTCTACGGCGACCCGGCCACGACGGGCAAGCCCGCCGGCGACGACCTCGTCGAGGGCAAGCGCACGGTGCTCGTCGCGCACGCGCTCGAGGACGCCGACCCTGCTGCCGCCGCAGACCTCGACGCCGCCCTCGGAACGCCGCTGGACGACGATGCGGTGGAGCGGCTGCGCACGATCATCACCGCCTCGGGCGCCGAGGCGAAGGTCGAGGGCGAGATCGCCGACCTCACCGCCCAGTGCCTGCGCGGACTTGCCGCGGCGCGCCTGGCCGACGAGGCCACCGCCGTGCTGCGTGGCCTGGCGATCGACGTCACCCAGCGCGCCCTCTGACCTTTCAGCCGAGGAGGGTGATGTCGGGCTTCCAGCCGGATCCCTTTCCGGACATGGACGATCCGGCTGCGTTGACGTCAATCGACGTTGAGACTCCCTGCGGAAGCGTCATACCTGATGCCGGATTCAGGGAATCAAGCGAGACGAAAGCCGTCAGAAGGATCGTCGCGACATATCCGCCGAGCGGATCTTCGAGCGCAAACGTCGCCGTCTTCTGCGCTTGCGTCGCGTCGATCGTGCCGAGCAGCTCGTAGCCGTCGACGTTCTTCGCGCTCGCATCGTAAAGAGCCGGATTCTTGAGTACGTCCGCCGGGTAGTCCGTGACGAATGTGCCGCGCTTCAGCCAGACGTTGAACCTGCCTCCGGCCGTCGTGCCGCCGGACCATCCCGTCCAGTCGAGCCGTACCTTGTCCGCACGGAAGGAGACGGGGACCGCGAACGGCACGAAAAGCGCCGCGGCCGTGAGCTGCCACGTATTGACGTTCGTTCCGCCGACGGACTCCTGATCGCCGCGAACGACGAATACCGCGCCCTCGCGTGCGTTCGATGCGAGCGCTGCCGACTTCTGGACGGCGACGAGACGACGTTCGTAGAGTGCGGCGAAGAGCGCGCGGAGTCCGATGCAGCTTTGCGCGTCCGTGACTAACGTGTGGAGCGTCCCGCCGATCGGGTCGCCTGTTCTCTGAAGCATGAGCGTCTGGACGCCGGAGATCTCTCCTGTCACTTCCGGGAGGATTCCGTCGCGGCAGACGTTGTAGGAGTGTGAGAGGTCCTCGTAGCAGAGGTTGACGCCGTTCGTCGTCCATTCGCCGACGGTCGTGGCAATGCCGATCTCGACGTTCGGCTGGATGCACGCGGAGCCCTCGACGTATTCGCCGCGGGA
>JAZQNT010000132.1:0-1842 GCA_045627505.1 Nocardioides sp. | reverse complement strand
GCAGCAGCATCCCGCCGCCGAGACCCTGGAGGATCCGGAAACCGATCAGACTCTCCATGTTCCAGGCGGGCGCACACAGCGCGGAGCCGAGCATGAACAGCGTCACCGCCAGGATCCACAGCCTCTTCGCGCCGTAGCGGTCCTTCGCCCAGCCGGTGATCGGGATGACCATGGCGACGGCCAGCAGGTAACCGGTGACGACCCACTGGGTCTTGTTCAGTGACGCGTCGAGGTCGGTGCTCAACGTGTCGAGCGCGACGTTGACGATCGTGCTGTCCAGCACCGGCACCAGCATGCCGACCACCACCACCAGGCCAGTGACCACCACGGCCCGGGGGAGGCCACCGGACTGCTCCGGATCGCCCTCCGCACGACTGCCGGGGGGGTTGTCTGGGTTCATCGGGGTGGTTGCCATGCCTGGCTCCAGCCGCTGGATTCCGAGAGGTACGCCGACGGACCGGGACCCGGCCATGGGAACGCGCAGACTGCTGCACCCACGCTAACCGTCTCGAAGTCCACGCGGCACCCAGGCAGGTGTGGCCCCCCGGAACTGCCCGGGAGGCAGGCCGCTCAGCGGCCCGGCTCAGCTGGTGCAGCCGTAGCTGGCGCCCACCCGCTTCAGCCCCGCGACGTCGCCCCGTCCCCAGAGACGGCTGACCGCGGCGGCGTTGCCGTCCAGCGAGGCGGAGGGGGTCATGCGTTGCTTGCGGTCATTGACGTGTCCCAGGCCCAGGACGTGCACCAGTTCGTGCCGGATCACGATGCGCCACTGGGTGCGGCTCAGCCCGGCCTTCCGGTCGAGGATGACCACCCCGTCGGCCCGTTCCGACCCCCGGACGCGGGACCCGCCCACGCCCACGACCTGGCCGGCCAGGCGAGGTTGGGAACCGGCGTCGTCCCAGAGCAGGACCAGGTCGGCGCTGCTCCAGCGTCCGTCGGCCCCCAGACGTCGCTGCCGGGTGGTTCCGGTGAGCTCGAAGTCGAGACCTGTGTAGAGCTGCAGGTTGCGCAGCGCCGAGCGCACCTCGGTGCCGAACCAGCTGGGCGCGTACTGCTTGTTGACCCGCACCCGAATGGTCTCGCACGGGTTCCACCGCACCACTGGACCACCGTCGAGCCGGGACCAGGACGAGCTGCTGCCACCGGTGGTCCGGCTGACCACCCGCCGCAGCTTCACCACCCGGGAGGTGCCGGTGGTGTGCGTGGAGCTGCTGAGGGCGCGCACCCGCAGGGGGTGGGTGCGGTTCCAGGTGGGGGTGCGGGAGCGGAAGGCGCCGTCGTTGCTGCTGGTCCGCCGCGACAGGGTGCGCCAGCGACCGTTGGCGTCGCGGGTCTGCAGCACGACGCCCCGCCTCCCGCCGCTCACGGTCCCGCTCAGGACCACCTTCTTCCCCAGCGGCGCGCGGCTCCGCGGGAGCGAGACCCTCACCGTCGTGTCGGCAGGAGCGGGGGCAGGGAGGAGCGCAGAGGGGCTGGGGATGGGGAGCAGGGGCGTGGGGGTGTCCTGGCGCAGCGCCTCGGGCAGGTCGGCCCGGGCCGGGAGCGCCGTCAGGAGGATGCCGGCCACGCTGACACCGACTACCGCGAATCGGGGATGAGATCGCACGTCGGCTCCTGACTCCTGGGGGACTCGTTGATCGTGACACACCACCCCCGGACACGTCGCGGCCAAGTCGGAGGCCAAGCGGTCTTAGGAAGACAATAGAGAGGCCCAACTCCTTGGCACACAGAACGGCATGGCTACGATCCGACTTGGCGAATCGGGGATGAGATCGCACGTCGGCTCCTGCCTCCTGGGGGACTCGTTGATCGTGACACACCACCCCCGGACACGTCGCGGCC
>JAZQNT010000131.1:0-2809 GCA_045627505.1 Nocardioides sp. | reverse complement strand
ACCGCGCGGGCGATCGCGGGGAGCGCCTTCATCAGGTACTCGAGGTAGGCGACGCGGAACGGCTTGAAGGTCGGGTGGCTGAACTCGGCCACCACCAGACGTCCGCCCGGCTTCGTGACCCGGCGCATCTCGCGCAGCCCCTGCAGCGGGTCGACGATGTTGCGCAGCCCGTAGGAGATGGAGACCGCGTCGAACGTGTCGTCCTCGAACGGCAGCTTGGTGCCGTCGCCGGCCACGAACGGCAGACGCGCGTGCTTGGCCTTGCCCACCTGGAGCATGCCGACCGAGAAGTCGCACGGCACCACACGGGCACCGGCCTTCTCGAACTCCACCGACGACACACCGGTACCGGCGGCGAGGTCGAGCACCAGCTCGCCGCTGGTCGCCCCCACGGCGGCGACGGTCTCGCGGCGCCACATGGCGTCGCGCCCTCCCGAGAGCACCGTGTTGGTGACGTCGTACCGCTTGGCGACGGCGTCGAACATCCGTCGGACGTCGGACGGCTTCTTGTCGAGTTCTGCGCGGGCCACGGGGGGAGCCTAGTCATCACGGTCCCGCATCGCTGAACCGCGTCATCCGGCCCCGGTCCACGCGGCGTAGTCTGAGCAGGTGAACGACCAGGCCATCAGCACCGCCTCCGGAACCGCCGACCCGGTCCTCGTGGCCCACACCGTCGCCCTCGAGCCCGACGCGGCGACCGACCTGGTCGGACTGCTTCCCGACCACGACCCGGTCTCGTGGGTCCGCAACGGCGAGGGCCTCGTCGGATGGGGTGTGGCCGCCCGGATCGCCACCGCCGGCTCCAGCCGCTTCTCCGACGCCGACGCCTGGTGGAGTCGGACGGTCGCCGCAGCCGAGGTGCGCGACGAGGTGGGCGAACCCGGCACCGGTCTGGTCGCCTTCGGCACCTTCGCCTTCTCCGACGCCCATGCGGGCGACTCCGTGCTGGTGGTCCCGCAGGTGGTGGTGGGCCGTCGCGGCCGACGCGCCTGGCTCACCACCGTCAGCGCGGCCGGAAGCAGCACAGCCGGCACCGCCGGGGCGTCGCCCTCCAGCATCCTCGAGCAGTGGCTGCGCGAGCGCAGCCCGCTGCGCGCGCCGACGGACGTCCGGTTCGCCGACGGCTCACTCGACGGCGAGTCGTGGATGGCGGTGGTCGCGGACGCGGTGCGCCGCATCGACGAGGGCCACCTGGACAAGATCGTCCTGGCCCGCGACCTGCTGGCCACCGCGGCGGAGGGGGTGGACGTGCGCTGGGCGCTGCGGCGCCTCGCCACCCAGTACCCCACCTGCTGGACCTTCCACGTGGACGGCATGTTCGGCGCCACCCCCGAGATGCTGCTGCGCCGCGAGCGTGGCCTGGTCACCTCGCGGATCCTGGCCGGAACCATCCGCCGCACCGGCGACGAGTCCCGCGACACCGCCCTGGCCGGTCAGCTGGCCCACTCCTCGAAGGACCTCGAGGAGCACGAGTACGCCGTCCGTTCGGTGGCCGAGGCCCTGGCGCCGCACTGCTCGTCCATGAACGTCCCCGAGGCGCCGTTCGTCCTGCACCTGCCCAACGTCATGCACCTGGCCACCGACGTCAACGGCGTCGTGCTCGACCCGTCCGCGGGATCGTCGCTGCGGCTGGCCGAGGCGCTGCACCCCTCGGCCGCGGTGGGCGGCACCCCCACCCCGGTGGCCACCGCGCTGATCGCCGAGATCGAGGGCATGGATCGCGCCCGCTACGCCGGGCCGGTCGGCTGGATCGACGCCGCCGGAGACGGGGAGTGGGGCATTGCGCTGCGCTCGGGTCAGGTGGACGGCGACCAGGTGCGCCTCTTCGCCGGGTGCGGCATCGTCTCCGGCTCCCAGCCGGAGGCCGAGCTGGCCGAGAGCCAGGCCAAGTTCGTCCCGGTGCGCGACTCCCTCGGCATCGACTGAGGTCGGCCCGCCCGCCGTCCCCTGCCCGCGTCAGAGGCCGGGGACGTCCTCACCCACGGCCACGCGGGTCCACTCCAGGCCCCGCGGCACGACCAGGTTGTTCATCAGGTTGTCCAGCACGGCGTGACCGGGGGCCGTGTAGATCGCGTCGTGGATCGGGACGTTGCGAGCGGCCCCGACGGCGCGGACGAAGTCGACCGCCTCCGACGCCTTGAGCCAGGGGGCGGAGGACGGGGCCAGCAGCAGGTCGACCTGCTCGCCGGGACCCACCAGCGCGTCACCCGGGTGGAAGACCTTCGTGCCGGCGAGGTCGAGGACGAAGCCGGAGTTGTCGATCAGGGGAAGCTCGGGGTGGATGATCGCGTGCTGGTCGCCCACGGCGCGGGCCGCTCACCGCGGGGGGCGCGCAGCTAAGCTCGCTCTTCACGATATCGTGGAGGTTGCCCATGCCTATCTCGTTGCCGCCGTCGCCTACGCCTATCGTCGGGATCTTCCCGTACGCGCGGTTGAACAGTTCGTCAACGGGCGCGGTATGCTCGCGGATGCTGAGTCCGAGCATGTTTACGTAGTCGCCCTCTTCGGTGCGCCCGCAGCGTTCGAGCGAGAAGAGGCAGACGGCAGAGTAATTTGAAAAGCTGGTCTGCACTTTCTTTCACTTTCTCCAATGTCCTTATTATTCTTTCCAGCTGGGTTGCACTCTTTATCTGGAATCTGGCGGTAAAGCCGGATCCCTCAAATCCCTGTGGGGCTTCCAGAGTTATGCCGGAACCTTTCACTGTTGAGCTTACATAGTTGCTGAAAGCCTCTTTCATGCTCTCCATCTTTGGATAACGGATTTTTGCCGCAGATTCCCCGGGGTTGTCAGCATCTGCGATATCTCTGG
>JAZQNT010000130.1:0-7391 GCA_045627505.1 Nocardioides sp. | reverse complement strand
GCCCTCGAGGCCGAGCAGACCACGGCTTCCGGCCTGGTCATCCCGGACACCGCGAAGGAGAAGCCCCAGGAGGGTGAGGTCGTGGCCGTGGGCCCCGGTCGCTTCAACGAGTCCGGCTCCGAGCGCATCCCGCTCGACGTTGCCGTGGGTGACAAGGTCATCTTCAGCAAGTACGGCGGCACCGAGGTCAAGTACGCCGGTGAGGAGCTCCTGATCCTCTCGGCCCGCGACATCCTCGCGATCGTCTCCTGATTCTTCCGTGAGCGGACGTCACGCCGGCACAGCACCTCTCACGGTGCGGCCGCGTGACGTCCGTTCTCGTTTCCGCCAGTACTTCCGCTGAGCACTTCTGCAAGAGGAGCCAACTCCATGCCCAAGATCCTTGCGTTCGACGAGAACGCTCGCCGCTCCCTCGAGCGCGGTGTCGACGCGCTCGCCAACGCCGTCAAGGTGACGCTCGGCCCCAAGGGCCGCTACGTCGTCCTGGACAAGCAGTGGGGCGCCCCCACGATCACCAACGACGGCGTCTCCGTGGCCCGTGAGATCGAGCTCGACGACCCGTTCGAGAACCTCGGTGCGCAGCTCGCCAAGGAGGTCGCGACCAAGACCAACGACATCGCCGGTGACGGAACCACCACCGCGACCGTGCTGGCCCAGGCCATGGTCCACGAGGGCCTGCGTGCCGTCGTCGCCGGCGCCAACCCGATGGGTCTCAAGCGCGGCATGGACGCCGCCGCGGAGGCCGTGGGCAAGGCGCTGCGTGAGGCCGCCCGCGAGGTCGAGACCCGCGAGGACATGGCGAACGTCGCCACCATCTCCAGCCGCGACGCCGAGATCGGCGAGATCCTCGCCGAGGCGTTCGACAAGGTCGGCAAGGACGGCGTCATCACCGTCGACGAGTCCAACACCATGGGCACCGAGCTCGAGTTCACCGAGGGCATGCAGTTCGACAAGGGCTACATCCCGGCGTACTTCGTCAGCGACCCCGAGCGCATGGAGGCCGTCCTCGAGGACGCCTACGTGCTGCTCGTCCAGGGCAAGGTCTCCTCCGTCCAGGAGCTGATCCCGGTCCTGGAGAAGGTCATGCAGACCGGCAAGCCGCTCTTCATCGTCGCCGAGGACGTCGACGGGGAGGCCCTGTCCACCCTGGTCATGAACAAGATCCGCGGCACCTTCAACTCGGTGGCCGTCAAGGCTCCCGCGTTCGGCGACCGCCGCAAGGCGATCATGCAGGACCTCGCCGTCCTCACCGGCGGCCAGGTCGTCGCCGCCGAGGTCGGCCTCAAGCTCGACACCATCGGCCTGGAGGACCTCGGCCGCGCGCAGCGCATCGTGGTCACCAAGGACAACACCACGGTGGTCGACGGTGGCGGTCAGCACGAGGCCGTCGCGGCCCGCGTGGCCCAGATCAAGGCCGAGATCGAGAACACCGACTCCGACTGGGACCGCGAGAAGCTGCAGGAGCGCCTGGCCAAGCTGGCTGGGGGTGTCTGCGTGATCAAGGTCGGCGCCGCCACCGAGGTGGAGCTCAAGGAGAAGAAGCACCGCATCGAGGACGCCGTCTCCGCGACCCGCGCCGCGATCGAGGAGGGCATCGTCGCCGGTGGTGGCTCCGCGCTGATCCACGCCGTCACCGTGCTCGACGGTGACCTGGGCCTGACCGGTGACGAGGCCGCCGGCGTCGCCATCGTGCGTCGCTCCGCCGACGAGCCGCTGCGCTGGATCGCCGAGAACGGTGGCGTGAACGGCTACGTCGTCACCACCAAGGTGCGCGAGGGCGGCAAGGCCGAGGGCAAGGAGTACGGCTACAACGCCGCGACCGAGGAGTACGGCAACCTGGTCGCCCAGGGTGTCCTGGACCCGGTCAAGGTGACCCGCTCCGCCCTGGTCAACGCCACCTCCATTGCCGCGATGCTGCTGACCACCGAGACCCTCGTGGTCGAGAAGCCGGCCGAGGACGACGAGACCCCCGCAGCCGGTGGCCACGGGCACGGCCACGGTCACTGATCCACCCCGACTGACAGTCCGCCCGGATCTGTCGGGTGGGGCTGGCGAGGGCCCGTCGTGCCTTGGACGGCGGGCCTTCGCCGTTCCGTCCGGAAGGGGCGGGGCGGGCTCTGTCGTGCCCCGGTGTGACGTGACAGGCTGGCTCCCGACTTCCCCCCGACACACCGAAGGAGCCAACTGCATGCAGCAGGTCAAGGCCGTCGTCGCCCTGAGCAAGGGTGCCCCCGTCACCATCGAGACCATCAACGTCCCCGACCCCGGACCGGGCGAGGCCGTCGTGAAGGTGCAGGCCTGCGGCGTGTGCCACACCGACCTGCACTACCGCGAGGGTGGCATCAACGACGAGTTCCCGTTCCTGCTGGGCCACGAGGCAGCGGGCGTCGTGGAGTCGGTGGGCGAGGGCGTCACCGAGGTCGCCCCGGGCGACTTCGTCGTCCTCAACTGGCGCGCCGTGTGCGGCCACTGCCGCGCCTGCAAGCGCGGTGAGCCGCAGTACTGCTTCAACACCGCCAACGCGACCCAGAAGATGACGCTGGCCGAGGGTGAACTGGCCGGCACCGAGCTCTCCCCGGCGCTGGGCATCGGCGCCTTCGCCGAGAAGACCCTGGTCGCCGCCGGTCAGTGCACCAAGGTCGACCCCGCCGCGCGCCCGGCCGCCGTGGGCCTCCTCGGCTGCGGCGTGATGGCCGGTCTGGGCGCCGCCATCAACACCGGTAACGTGACCCGCGGCAAGACCGTCGCCGTGATCGGGTGCGGCGGCGTCGGCATGGCCGCCATCGCCGGTTCCGCGCTCGCCGGTGCGGCGAAGATCATCGCCGTCGACATCGACGACCGAAAGCTGGAGCAGGCGCTGACCATGGGCGCCACCCACGCCGTGAACTCGAGGACCACCGACCCGGTCGCAGCGATCAAGGAGATCGTCGGCGCCGACGGCGCCGAGGGTGCCGACGTCGTGATCGAGGCCGTCGGCCGCCCGGAGACCTGGGAGCAGGCCTTCTACGCCCGCGACCTGGCCGGCACCGTCGTCCTGGTCGGTGTCCCCACCCCGGAGATGAAGATCCCGTCCATCCCGCTGATCGACGTCTTCGGCCGCGGCGGCTCGCTCAAGTCCTCCTGGTACGGCGACTGCCTGCCCAGCCGCGACTTCCCGATGCTCACCGACCTGTACCTGCAGGGACGCCTCGACCTGGACGCCTTCGTCACCGAGGAGATCGCCCTGGACGAGGTGGAGGCTGCGTTCGAGAAGATGCACGGAGGCGACGTGCTGCGCTCGGTGGTGATCCTGTGAGCGCCGGAGCGGTCCGCGTCGACCACGGCGTCGTCTCCGGAACCTTCTCGCTCGACGGGGAGACGCATCTCGTCGACAACAACGTCTGGGTCGTCGGCGACGACGCCGAGTGCGTCGTGATCGACGCCCCGCACGACGTGGACGCGATCATGCAGGTCGTCGGCGACCGCACGGTCAAGGCGATCGTCTGCACCCACGCCCACGACGACCACGTCCGGGTGGCCCCGGCGCTGCGGGAGCGGGTGACGGCTCCGATCCTGCTGCACCCCGACGACCAGCCGCTCTGGGCGATGACCCACCCCGACGAACTGTGGGACGTCGACCTGTCCGACGGGCAGGAGATCGTGCTCGGCGGCACTACGCTGCACGTCATCCACACCCCGGGCCACGCCCCGGGCGCTGTCTGCCTGTACGCGCCGGACCTTGGTTGCGTCTTCACCGGCGACACCCTGTTCCATGGCGGACCGGGGGCGACCGGCCGCTCGTTCAGCGACCGGGGCACGATCGAGGACTCGATCCGGGCCAAGCTGTTCGCCCTGCCGGACGAGACCGTCGTCCACACCGGACACGGCGACGACACCACCATCGGCGCCGAGGCCGAGGCGCTGGGTCGCTGAGCTCCTGAGGCGCTGAACGACCGAGTCGCTGAATCACCGAGCCGCTGAATCACCGAGCCGCTGAGCTCCGCACGAGGCCCGTCACCCGGAGCAGGGTGACGGGCCTCGTGCGTGTGACGTGGTCAGCCGGTGACCCACTCAGCCCGGGGGCCTCAGCGCCTGCCCCACGGGGTGGTGCAGTCCGGCTCGAACGGGCCGGGTGCCGGGGCGTCGACCCGGCGCAGCAGGGTCACCTTGCCGCAGGTGCCCTCGACCACGCGGTAGCGCTGCTCCAGGACGTCTGCGATGTTCTTGCGGCCCAGGCCGTCCCAGGCGTCCAGCCCCACCGAGAGCGCGAACCACTCGGGGGCGTCCTCGCTGAGCAGCAGCGTCCGCAGCTGGGACAGCTCGGGGTCCATGGTGCGCATCGGCAGTGACCACAGGTGCGGGTAGGGCGACTTCAGCCCCGAGGCCAGTAGCAGGTCGGGGCGACCGCCGTAGTTCACCAACGTGTCGCCCGGGAGCGAGGCCTGCGCGATCGCGGTGCCGTTCACCTCCGGTGCCGGCGGGGCGTCGTCGCGCCACACCACGAACGGCCACACGAGCACCGGCACGACGGCCACCGCAGCGGTGTGGAAGACCGCCGCCCAGGCTGCCACGTCGGCGGTCCGGGCCCGACGGGTGCGGGCGCTGGTGGTGGCCACCACCCGGGTGCACGCCCACAGCAGGACCGCCGAGGGCACCACCGGGAAGAGGTAGGCCGACCAGAAGCTGCCGCTCAGGCAGACCACGGCCAGGTCGACGACCAGGGCAGCGGCGGCGGCCAGTACGGGAGCTGGCAGCTTCCGCATGCTCCACGGGACCGAGGCCAGGCCCCAGATGCAGACGGTGGCCAGTCCGCACTGGAAGAAACGGTTGAACAGCTCGCGTGCTCGGGTCTCGTTGGCCGCGTTGGAGCCCTCCATGATGACCTGCGAGGCGTCGCTGCGGAACGACAGCGTGGCGTACTCGAGGGTCGAGAGGTCGACCCCCGCAGACACCGCCCACAGCACGGTCAGCAGGATCGGCGTCGTGGCCCCACCGAGCGCCGCGAGGCCGAGCAGTGCCAGTCGTCGGCGGGGCTGGGTGCGGCGCACGAGCGCGACCACGAGCAGCACCGCGCCGAAGGCGAGGGCCCCGACCAGCGCCTGCTTGAGCCCGGTGGCGGCACCCGCGAGCAGGCCGGCGGCGAGCGCGAGCGGCACCGACGCGAGCCGCAGCGCGCGCAGCGCCAGCAGGCACGAGCCCAGCAACAGCGGGACGCCGAGCAGCTCGCCCTTGGCCGCGACGTTGTCGAGGTAGGGGGTGAGCAACAGGGTCGCCACCAGGATGGAGGAGCTCATTTCCACCCGGCCGAGCGCCTTGGCCCGGGCGGGGTCCTCGTCGGCTTCGGGGGAGAGGTGCCTGGCCAGCTCGCGGACCGTCGCGGCGGTCAGCAGCACCGCGACTCCGCAGCCCAGGGCTGCCAGCACCCGGACCGCGTACTCCCCGGCCACCAGGTCCGCCAGCTTCACCAGCGCGATCATGAGCGGCGGCCGGTCCACGAAGTACGGCCCGTAGAGGCTGTCCGCGGTGGGCGCCCACGACCGAGCGACCAGGAGGAAACCCGCCTCGTCGGGACGCAGTGGCCACAACAGACCCGCGAACCGTCCGAGCACCGCCACCGCAGCCGTCACCCACACCACGGCGCGAGCCGTCATCCTTCGCCCCCTGCAAACCGCTGGAAATGTCGTCGTCACCCTAGAGGGGGCGTCGATGGGCACCGCACCCCGGTGCTCCGGCGTGTCACGCAGGTGTGGGCGAAATCTACGACGGCCGTTCGGGGTTGACGGGGGGTGAGCACTAAGATGAGTGGGGTGGAGATCCCGGAGAAGTTCGCAACCCTCGGCCTGACCTACGACGACGCCCTGCTGCTGCCCGGCGAGTCCGACCTGGCCCCCGACGAGATCGACACGACCACGCGCCTGACGCGTGAGATCTCGGTCAAGGTCCCGCTGTTGTCGGCCGCCATGGACACCGTCACCGAGTCGCGCATGGCCATCGCCATGGCGCGCCAGGGCGGTATCGGTGTGCTGCACCGCAACCTGTCGATCGACGACCAGGCCTACCAGGTCGACCTGGTGAAGCGGACCCAGACGGGCATCATCTCGAACCCCGTCACCATCGGCCCGGACGCCACCCTCGAGGAGCTCGACCGCATCTGCGGTGAGTACCGCGTCTCCGGTCTGCCGGTCGTCGACGGCGGCAACAAGCTCCTGGGCATCATCACCAACCGCGACCTCCGCTTCACCCCGGTGGCCGAGTGGGCCGAGACCAAGGTCACCGAGGTCATGACGCCGATGCCGCTGATCACCGGTCCGACCGGCATCGACCGCGACGAGGCCACCGCGCTGCTCCGCGCGCACAAGCGTGAGCGCCT
The DNA here is from genome assembly GCA_045627505.1 of Nocardioides sp. Lineage (GTDB taxonomy): Bacteria > Actinomycetota > Actinomycetes > Propionibacteriales > Nocardioidaceae > Nocardioides. Next base: position 1,042 of record JAZQNT010000130.1, on the reverse strand, counting down.
GCCGCTGATCGACCCCGACGGCACCCTCACCGGTCTCATCACGGTGAAGGACTTCGTCAAGGGTGAGCAGTTCCCCAACGCCTCCTACGACGCCGACGGCCGGCTGCTCGTCGGTGCTGCCATCGGCTACTTCGGTGACGCCTGGGAGCGTGCCGGTCGCCTGATCGAGGCGGGCGTCGACGTGCTCGTCGCCGACACCGCGCACGGACACGTGCACCTGCTGCTCGACATGGTCAAGCGCCTCAAGACCGACCCGGCCACCAAGCACGTCCAGGTCATCGGCGGCAACGTCGCGACCAGGGCCGGCGCCCAGGCGTTCGTCGACGCCGGTGCCGACGCCATCAAGGTGGGCGTGGGCCCGGGCTCCATCTGCACCACCCGCATCGTCACCGGCGTCGGTGCACCGCAGGTCTCCGCCGTCTACGAGGCGTCGTTGGCCGCGAAGCCGGCCGGTGTCCCGGTGATCGCCGACGGCGGTCTGAAGCACTCCGGCGAGATCGCCAAGGCGCTGGTCGCCGGCGCCGATTCGGTCATGCTGGGTTCACTGCTCGCCGGGTGCGAGGAGTCGCCCGGCGACCTCGTCCTCGTCAACGGCAAGCAGTTCAAGGCCTACCGCGGCATGGGATCGCTCGGGGCCATGTCCTCGCGCGGCAAGAAGTCCTACTCCAAGGACCGCTACTTCCAGGCCGAGGTCACCAGCGACGACCAGATCGTGCCCGAGGGCATCGAGGGACAGGTCGCCTACCGTGGCCCGCTCTCGGCGGTCGCCCACCAGCTGCTCGGCGGCCTCACCCAGTCGATGTTCTACGTCGGCGCCCGCACGGTCCCCGAGCTGCAGGAGAAGGGCCGGTTCGTGCGGATCACCCAGGCCTCGCTCACCGAGAGCCACCCTCACGGCGTGCAGATGACCGTCGAGGCCCCCAACTACTCCGGCCGCTGACCCACTCCGAGCCTCGAGCCAGACAGGATCCACCGTGACCGAGATCGAGATCGGCCGTGCCAAGCGCGGCCGCCGCGCCTACGCCTTCGACGACATCGCCAA
>JAZQNT010000129.1:0-2156 GCA_045627505.1 Nocardioides sp. | reverse complement strand
GTGTGGTTGCGTCCCAGCACCCAGACCATCAACGCCAGGACGCCCAGCTGGAGCGGCCAGCCCATGCCGATCTTGAGCACGCCGAGCCACGCGACGGCCGTGTCAGCCTCGATCCCGCCCTGACGCCCGGCCAGGTAGATCGGCGTCTGCACCGCCACCCGCACCAGGCACGGCAACGCCAGCAGCCAGGTGAGCAGCGCGGAGAGTCGGACGACCTGACGGTTGGAGTGCCACGCCGTCGGGTCGCCGGTCACGCTGCCCACCATGAACCCCACCAGCGGCCAGCCGATCAGACAGGTGAGCGCCATGACGAGCGCGTACCCGCCGTTGTAGAGGATGCCGGGCAGGAAGTAGGCCAGCGCCTGGTCCTCCGCAGAGCCGCCGGAGGCGGCCGAGCGCTGCACGAAGACCCACCCGATGGCGATGCCGAACAGCGCGTTCACGCAGAACTGCACGCTGCTGCGCTGCACCAGACGCACGGCCAGGAGCAGCAGCGCCGCGCCCAGGCTCACCAGCAGCGCGACCTGCATCTCCTTGGTCACCAGCCAGATGACCGTGAAGAGGATGGTCGGGACGGCAGCCTCGACCATGCCTCGGCGGCCACCGAGGGCCTCACCGAGCTGCTTGCGGACCAGCGCCTCGACGGTGCGTACGTCGCCGCCGGAGGCAGGTCCCGGCGCGTCGGCGGGCGCGGAACCCTCCCCGGGGCCAGCGGCACCGGAGTCTCCGGGTGGGGTGAGCCGCTGGTGAGCGGCGTCGTGCTCGGACGTCACGTTGCGGTCCTCCTGGGGTCCGGCGGGAGAGGCGGGGACGGCGGGTGGTGGACGCCGTCCGGGGCGGTGGTTCGCGGTGTGGCGGTGAGCGGTGTCAGGGCATGAGCTCGTACCGAGGGTTGTACAGCACCCGGCGGTGCTCGTGGCGTCCCACCCGGCCCTGGACGCTCAAGGCACGTCCGGGTTCGATCCCGGCGATGTGGCGCCGGCCCAGCCACACCAGGGTGATCACCCCGGTGCCGTCGGAGATCTCGGCCTCCAGGCTCGGCACGCCGCCACGCGGCATCAGGGTGACGGTGCGCAGCGTGCCTCGGAGCAGGACTGGCGTGCGGTCCGGGGCCTCGGCGATCGGACTGACACCGGCGACGCCGTGCTGGGCACGCAGGTCGCGCTCCTCCTGGTCACCGCTGTCGGCCCAGCGCGCGAGCGAGTGCCGGACTCCGTCACGCACGCCCATGGCCGACTCCCTCAGAGAGGCCGCGCGTCGGCGGGCAGGGTCAGGGGCAGCTGCTGGCCCACCGGCATGGCCTGGTCGCCGCGCTCGACGGCGATCAGTCGCAGCGCGTGCTCCCACAGTCCAGCATCCTCCGGCTGAAGTGCAGGGCGCCCCAACATGGTGCCTCGCAGCATCCACCGACGGCCCTCGACGGCGACCACCCGAGACGGCTGGTAACCCTCCTGACCGTCGGGCATTCGGACCGGCACGCTGCAGCATGATTATGCGCCCCCCGCGTTTCAGGGCTTCTGTTGCCTCGATGATGTCTTCCGTTTCCTTGGCGGATGTAACCATTGTGGTTTCTGTCTGCTGAGTCATGGTGCGCCTCCGAGTCGGTCTTTGACCTAATTCTATCAAAAACGGCGGGGGCTTTTCATCGCCTCCGCCGGTGCGTCGTTCGCGTGGTCGCCCTATGCTGCAGCGCATGCCGCCTTGATCGCTCGCGCTCCTGCAGTGTACAGGTCGTACTCGCCCTTCCGGAAGAACCGGCGGACGAGGTTGTTGGACTCCTCCTCGGTGAGTGTTCCATTGATGCCCGGCAATTGCATCATCCAGCCTGCCGCATGTCTTGCGACCTTGTCGATGTACTTGGCTTCCCTCTTTCCGCCCAACGAGTGATACCATTCGTATTCACTCCGTTCGCCGAGAGTGTTCGATTTCCGGAGGTCGAGGATGTGTTCGACGATGTAATCGTCAAGGTCGCATCCTACGATTTCCTGCAGGACGTACGGATCCGCGTACGAGGTTCGGTCGTTTAATTCCGATATGACCTTGTTCACGGCGATGCGCAGATCGATGTTGGCCGTGTCTACCGGCCGGAAAGAAAAAGACTGTCAAACTGCTTGATATCAACTCACCTGAAGCCATCAAAGACCCGGAAATACCAC
>JAZQNT010000128.1:0-3354 GCA_045627505.1 Nocardioides sp. | reverse complement strand
GTTGCAGAGATAAACACCGGCGATAGTGAGTATACAGCCGATGATGGCGAGAGCTGTAATGCGTTCACCCAGGACTATATACGCGACAAAGAGAGAGGTGACACAGCTGGTCGTCAACTCCTCCCAGGGGGGCGGGTCGAAGGACACCTGGGTACTGGCCGGCACCGGCGGGCGCGACGAGCCGCTCGACCTGACCCCCGGGCACGCCTCGGTGGCGCGGCCGCCGAGCGCCGGGCCCGCGTTGGCCCAGACCGCGACGGCGGTCGAGCGCCAGCAGGAGATGCAGCAGCAGTCCCGGGCGGACGCGCTGGTCGGCGACGAGGGGCGGGACCGGTGCTGAGTCGGATCGCGGAGTCGATGTTCTGGATCGGCCGCTACGTCGAGCGGGCCGAGGACACGGCCCGGATCCTCGACGTGCAGACCCAGATGCTGTTCGAGGACACCCCGGGGCAGGAGGAGGCGCTGTGCCGGAACCTGCTGTCGATCATGGGGATCGCGCCGGCGGAGGGCGAGTGCGTGGACACCGCGATGGTGATGCAGCACCTGGTCCATGACGTCGGGGCCACCACCTCGGTGGCGTCCGCCCTGGGCGCCGCCCGGGAGAGCGCGCGCAGGGCCCGGGAGACCTTGTCGGAACCGATGTGGGAAGCGCTGAACGCAGCGCACCGCGTGGTGGTCTCGGGGCAGCTGCGTCGGATGCCGCTCTCGGCCGTCTTCGCCTGGGTCCGGGACCGGTCGGCGCTGATCAACGGGGCTGCGGAGGCCACCATGACCCGGGACGAGGGGTGGCAGTTCTTCGTGCTGGGGCGCAGCATCGAGCGCGCCGACATGACGTCCCGGCTGGTGGCCACTGCGTCCTTCGCGGGCGGGGTGGGGTCACCGTGGACCTCGATCATGCGGGCCTGTGGGGGACACGAGGCGTTCCTGCGGACGTACAAGGGGCTGGAGACGGACCGGGGCGCGGCGGAGTTCCTGCTGCTGGACCGGCTCTTCCCGCGATCGGTGGTCTTCTCGCTGTCCCTGGCCGAGCAGTGCCTGGACAACCTGGAGACCGGGCAACGGGTGGGGTTCCAGAACGACGCGCACCGGCTCGTGGGCCGTACCCGGGCCGACCTGGAGTACCGCCCGCTCGCCGACGTCACCGCCGACCTGCCTGCGGAGATGGAGCGCCTCCAACTCACCTGCGCCCGGGCCACCGAGGCGATCGCTCGCCGCTACTTCAGCGGTTCCGAGGGCACGTACTGGGCAGGGGGACGGGTCTGATGGAGCTGCGGGTGGTGCACACCACGGGGTACGAGTACGACGGCCGGGCCCTGGCCTCGTACAACCAGGCCCGTCTGACGCCGCAGACGCGGCCGGGGCAGATCGTGACGCACAACCGGGTGGCGGTGGAGCCCACGCCGTGGAGCCACGTCTACCGCGACTGGTTCGGCAACGAGGTGACCGCCTTCGAGGTGCTCGACCCGCACCGCGCGATGAGTGTGCGGTCGGTGAGCACCGTGCACACCGCACGGGCCACGACGGGCGAGCCACGACTCACGTGGGAGGAGGTGCGCTCGTCGGCGCTCCTCGACCGGTGGACGGAGTTCCTGGCCGTGCCCGAGCTGGTCCGACCGCCCGCGGACCTGGCGGCGGTGGCGCGGGAACTGTCCCGCTGCTCCTCCTCCCCGAGCGGGGCCGCGCAGGACATCTGTCGGACGGTGCACCGGGAGATGGAGTACGTCCCGGGCGCCACGGATGCGACCACGGGAGCGAGCGAGGCGTGGGAGCAGCGCGCCGGCGTCTGCCAGGACATGGCACACGTGGCCATCGGCGCGCTCCGGTCGGTCGGGATCCCCGCCCGCTACGTCTCCGGCTACCTGCATCCCCGGGAGGACGCCGTCGTCGGGGAGACGGTGGCGGGGGAGTCGCACGCCTGGGTGGAGTGGTGGGACGAGGGCTGGCGCGGCTTCGACCCGACCAACGACGCCGAGCCGGGGGACCGGTGGGTGGTGGTGGCGGTGGGACGCGACTACCTGGATGTCCGGCCGCTGCACGGGATCTTCTCCGGCGGTGCGAGCTCCTCGATGTTCGTCGAGGTCGAGGTGACGCGACTGGCGTGAGTCGACAGGAGCAGTGGGCGGCGTCGTGGTCGGGGCTGGAAATGCCAGCGAGGCCGGTCCCCGTCGGGGACCGGCCTCGTGTGCTGGTGGGCGATACTGGGTTTGAACCAGTGACCTCTTCCGTGTCAGGGAAGCGCGCTACCGCTGCGCCAATCGCCCGGGTGTTGAATTGTGTCAGAGGTGGGTTCGGGATTTGAACCCGTGTACACGGATTTGCAGTCCGTTGCCTCGCCTCTCGGCCAACCCACCGGGTGAACCCTTCCAACGAAGGAGCAGGTGGAAAGGCATTCCGAGCGGACGACGAGACTCGAACTCGCGACATCCACCTTGGCAAGGTGGTGCTCTACCAACTGAGCTACGTCCGCATGTTGTTCCGACCCGTTTCCGTGCCGTGCAACGAGAAGAACACTAGTACAGCCGCGGGTGGGGGTACGAATCGGGGCCGGCCGCCGTGGGCGGTGGCGTGCGTCGTCGCAGGTCAGCGGCCTGCACTGGAACTACGTCCATGTCATTCGCCTGGCCCCGGGGGTGGCGGTGCGGCGGGGTGTGGGGCAGACGGGCACCGCTCGAGGCGCGCGTGAGCAGAGGCGTGGAGGCGTGGCGTGCGCGGCGCCCGGGTGCGGAAAATGCCAGCGAGGCCGGTCCCCGTGGGGGCCGGCCTCGTGCTGCTGGTGGGCGATACTGGGTTTGAACCAGTGACCTCTTCCGTGTCAGGGAAGCGCGCTACCGCTGCGCCAATCGCCCGGGTGTTGAATTGTGTCAGAGGTGTGATGCCATCGCGGCGCTGGCGCCGACGTGGGGGCTTCTCTTCATCTTCGTCTTCATGGCGATTGAATCGAGCTTCGTTCCGTTCCCGAGCGAGGTGGTGATGATCCCGGCCGGGTTCCTCGCGGCGCGGGGTGAGTTGGGGATCGGCTCTCCGCTGGCGGCCGTCTGGGTCGCGATTGCCGTGGGGGTTCTCGGTTCGCTTGCGGGGGCGTTCGTCAATTATTATCTGGCGCTCTGGGTCGGCAAGCCGTTCCTCGAGAAGTACGGCAAGTGGTTCTTCCTGAAGCCCGCCGCGCTCGAACGTGCGTGTGAGGTCTTCAACAAATACGGCGCGGCGACGACCTTTGTCTGTCGGATGGTGCCGGCGATTCGCCAGCTCATTTCGATCCCGGCGGGGATCGCCAGGATGCCGCTTGGAAGCTTTACGCTCTTCACAGCGCTTGGTGCCGGAGTCTGGACGGCGATTCTGGCCTTCGTCGGATAC
>JAZQNT010000127.1:0-9281 GCA_045627505.1 Nocardioides sp. | reverse complement strand
GGAGGGAGGGATGGTCGGGTCCTGATCGTCCTCGCGGAACAGAGTCTGCGTTTCGGACGACAGCCCGGGAATCAGAAGGGAGGGAGAGAAACCCGGGCCGGCAGCGAGTCAATTGTGACCCATCGGAGCCCCCGGTGTCATCCATATTGGGGAGAAACCGGGAATAATTCCTCCGCTACCCGTCCTCAGGGCGAACGCTTGACCGCGACCACGGGGAGTCGCAGCGCACCCGGGGCGGCCGACGGGACCGCTGGACGCCGAGGCGCCACCGCAGCGATCCGGACGTAGCCACCACCCAGCTCCGGGCGCGGGTCGCGCTCGCCCTTGTTGGGCCAGAAGGCCATCGCCCGCTCCGCCTGGGCGGTGATGGTCAAGGACGGGTTGACCCCGAGGTTGGCCGAGATCGCGGAACCGTCGACGACGTGCAGACCCGGGTGCCCGTACATCCGCTGGTAGGGGTCCACCACCCCGGTGGCCGGGGAGTCACCGATCGTGCAGCCGCCGATGAAGTGGGCGGTCAGCGGACGGTCGAACGGTTCACCGATGTTGCCGCCGGGCGTGCCACCCCCCATCACGCCGGCCATCCGCCGGGCCGCCTCGTACGCCTGCGGGATGTACGTCGGGTTGGGTTCTCCGTGCCCCTGGACGCTCGACATCCGGTACCCGAAGGGCGTCCTGACCCGCACGGTGGTGATGGAGTTGTCCAGGGTCTGCATGACCAGCGCGATCACGGAGCGTTGCGACCAGTGCTTGAGGTCGTAGAGGTCGAAGACGCGTCGCCGCTCCTTCCACAGCTCCTTCAGCCAGGTCCTTACCCGGTTCTCCCCGGGGCGCTGGTCGGCCAGCACCGTCTGCATCAACGCCATCGCGTTGGAGCCCTTGCCGTAGCGCACGGGCTCGACGTGGGTGTCCGCGTCGGGGTGGAACGACGAGGTGATCGCCACCCCGTAGGAGTAGTCGACGTTGGCGCCCTTCGGCCCGATCGCGCCCAGGATCGCCTCGGAGTTGGTGCGCGCGAGCACGCCCAGCCGGTCGGAGACGTGCGGCAGGTCCCCGGTGGCCTTGAGCTGGTGCAGCAGCTTCTGGGTGCCGAGCGCCGCGGCGGAGAAGACCACCTGGTCGCAGGTGAAGGTCTTCACCGCGCTCGATCGTTCGCCCCCGAACCGCGACAGCTTCGCCTTGGTCCAGCGCGCCGTCACCTCGTACCCGCCCTCGGGACGCGGACGCACCCGGGTGACGGTGGTGAGCGGGTGGACCTCGGCTCCCAGCCCCTCGGCCAGGTGCAGGTAGTTCTTCACCAGGGTGTTCTTGGCGTTGTGCCGACAGCCGGTCATGCACTCCCCACAGGCGGTGCAGGTGGTCCGCCGTGGCCCGGCGCCGCCGAAGTAGGGGTCGTCCACCTCCGTGCCGCGCACCTGGTCGGGGCGACCGAAGAGCACGCCGACGGGTGTGGGGTGGAAGGTGTCCCCCACACCCATCTCGACCGCGACCTTCTCCATCACGTCGTCCGACGGGGTGCGCCACGGGTTGGTGACCACGCCGAGCATCCGCTTCGCCTGGTCGTAGTACGGCGCCAGCTCGTCCTTCCAGTCGGTGATGTGCGCCCACTGGGGGTCGCGGTAGAAGGCGTCCAACGGTTCGTAGAGCGTGTTGGCGTACACCAGCGACCCACCGCCCACCCCCGCGCCGGCCAGGATCAGGCAGTCCCGCAACAGGTCGATCCGCTGGATGCCGTACATGCCCAGGGCGGGCAGGAACAGGTACTTCTTCAGGTCGAACGAGGTCGTGGGGAAGTCGGCGTCCTCGAACCGGGCTCCGGCCTCGAGCACGCCGACGGAGTACCCCTTCTCGGCGAGGCGCAGCGCGCTGACCGAACCGCCGAATCCCGACCCGATGACCAGCACGTCGTGGTGCTTCGGGGCTTGCCCCGGGGTGGTACTCATCTCAGGCCCGTCCCACCTTCTTGAGCACGCGCAGCGCGCCGGTCATGACCTTGGCGTAGGTCTCCTCCGACAGCCCGAACGGCGGGGTGATCGGCACCACCCGCTGCGTGCCCACTGACTGGGCCTCGGTGTAGCGCCAGATGCCCTCGGCGCCCTGGCGGCGCCCGAGTCCCGACTCGCGCATGCCACCCATCGGTGCCGCCAGCGACCCGAACGCCGCCCCGTAGGGCTCGTTCACGTTCACCGTGCCGGCCTTCAGCCGGGCGGCCAGGGCCCGCCCGCGCCGACCGTCACGGGTGTAGACCGAGGCGTTGAGCCCGTAGCTGCCCTCGTTGACCCGCTCGACGGCCTCGAACTCGTCGTGGAAGCGGTGGAGCGCCACCAACGGACCGAAGGTCTCGGTGCCGAAGCAGACCATCTCCGGCGTCACGCCCTCCAGCACGGTCGGCTCGAAGTAGTAGGGACCGAGGTCCGGACGGTGCTGGCCACCGGTGAGCACCGTGGCCCCCTTGCTCACCGCGTCCTCGAGGTGGGCCTCGACGGTGCGCAACTGGTTCTCGCTGATCAGGGTGCCCATGTCCACCTCCCAGCTCAACGAGGCTCCCAACGACAGGGCCTTGGTGCGGGCGACGAAACGGTCGACGAACCGGTCGTAGACCTCGTCGGCCACGTAGATGCGTTCCATCGAGATGCAGAGCTGGCCGGAGTTCGAGAACGCCCCCCGTACCGCCCCCTCGGCCGCGCGCTCGACGTCGGCGTCGCGCAGCACCACCATCGCGTTCTTCCCACCGAGCTCCAGGGAGCATCCGATCAGACGCTCGGCACACTGCCGGGCGATCACCCGCCCGGTCCGGGTGGAGCCGGTGAAGCAGACGTAGTCGGCCTCGGCGAGCATCGGCGTGCCCACGTCCTCGCCGGCACCGGACACCACCTGCCACAGGTCGGAGGGGAACCCGGCCTCCTTGAGCAGCTGGGCTCCGAGCAGACCCGTGAGGATGGTCTGGGCGTCCGGCTTGGCCACCACGGCGTTGCCGGCAGCCAGCGCCGGGAGGCCGTCGCACAGGGCCAGCGTGAACGGGTAGTTCCACGGCGAGATGATGCCGACGACGCCCTTCGGCACCCGGTTGAGCTGGACGTGCGTGAGGACCGGGAACATGCCGGGCAGGCGGGTGGTGCGCAGGTGCTCCTCGGCGGTGCGGCCGTAGTAGCGCGCGGTCATCGCCAGGTGGGCGACCTCGAGGAAGGCATCCTTGCGTGCCTTGCCGGACTCCAGCACCACGAGGTCGCAGATCTCCTCGCGACGGTCCAGGATCACGTCGTGCAGGCGCAGCAGCAGCCGCTGACGGTCCGCGACCGGGACCCGGGCCCAGGCCTTCTGCGCGGCCCGGGCACGCTCGAACGCCGCCGCGACGTCTGCCGGGTCGCTCTGCGGCACGGTGGCCAGCGGCCGCCCGTCGATCGGCGAGTGGTGCCGATGCGTCCGGCCCGAGGTGCTGGGGATCCTGCCCAGCAGCGTCTCGACGTACTCCGGCTCGAGGGCGTACGTGGCGCTCGGGTCGTGCTCGGGGTCACGCGGACCACCGGTGAGCGGTCCGGACGGATTGGGGCTCGCAGTCATGGAACGACCATATGTGACCCAGACCGCACCGGGCTACCCCGCAGTAGACCGCCTGCGGCGTGTCCGGGGCCAGCCGGACGTGGGCCGGACGGGAGCCGGACGTGGGGCCGGACGTGGGGCCCGGCGAGCGGTTCGAGCAGTCGCGTCAGTAGATGTCGGAGGCACGGACCCGGGCCTCGTCCGCCTCACTGTCGGTGAGCTTCTCCTGGCTCAGCCGTTCGGCCTCCACCCGCCGCAGCCAGTGGTCCACCTCGAGCGCCACCTTCGCGTCGTCCCAGCCCAGCTCGTCCGCCATCAACCGTGCCACCTGGCGGGCACTGCGGGTGCCCCGGTCGAAGGTCTCGATCGAGATCCGGGTCCGGCGCGCCAGGACGTCGTCGAGGTGCCGCGCGCCCTCGTGCGTCACCGCGTACACCACCTCCGCGGCCAGGTACTCCTCCGCGTGCTCGAGCGGCTCGGCCAGCTCGGGACGGGCCTCCACCAGGGCCAGCACCTCGTCCACCAGACCGCCGTAGCGACCCAGCAACCGGTCGATCCGGCCCACGTCCAACCCCGAGGTCCGCGACAACGCCACCCGCTGGTTGGTCCGGGTCTCGAAGCCGTAGGCGCCCACCAGCGGCACCCGGTCGGTGATGGAGGGACGGACGCCCTCGAAGGCGTCGGTCGCCACGTCCACCGCATCGCGCGCCATCACGCGGTACGTGGTGAGCTTGCCGCCGGCGATCAGGACCAGTCCCGGCACCGGGGAGACGGTGGTGTGCTCGCGCGAGAGCTTCGTGGTCTCACCCCCCTGACCGGCCCGGCGCATCGGCTTGAGCAACGGCCGCAGACCGGCGTACACGCCCTCGACGTCGGCATGGTCCAGCGGGACGGCGAGCAGCTTGTTGACCTCGCCCAGCAAGTAGTCGATGTCGGCGCGCGAGGCCGCGGGATGGGCGAGGTCGAGGTCCCAGGGGGTGTCGGTGGTGCCGATGATCCAGTGCCGTCCCCACGGGATGACGAACAGCACCGAGTGCGCGGTCTTGGTGATGAAACCGGCCTCCGAGCGGATCCGGTCCCGCGGGACGACCAGGTGGATGCCCTTGGAGGCGTCCACCTCCAGCGCCCCCTCCCCGCCCATCATCTCCTGGATCGCGTCGGTCCAGACCCCGGCGGCGTTGATCACCGTCCGCGCCCGGATCTCGAAGTCCACGCCGTTCTCGAGGTCGCGGGCGATGACGCCGACGACGCGGTCGTCCTCCCGCAGGAAACCGATGACCTGGGTGCGGGTGGCCACGTGCGCGCCGTTGTTGGCCGCCGTGCGCGCGATCGTCATCACCAGCCGTGCGTCGTCCACCTGGGCGTCGTAGTACTGGATGGCGCCGGGCAAGGACTCGCTGCGCACGTCAGGGGCGATCCGCTTGAGCTGCTTGCGGAAGAGGTGCTTGTGCTTGGGCACGCCCATGTCGTACTTGCCGGCCATCGCCATCGCGTCGTACAGCGCCACGCCCGCACCTACGTAGGGGCGCTCCCAGGCGTGCACCAACGGGTAGAGGAAGGGCACCGGACGCACCAGGTGCGGGGCCAGGCGGGTGAGCAGCAGCCCTCGCTCCTGCAGCGCCTCCCTGACCAGGGCGAAGTCGAGCATCTCCAGGTAGCGCAGGCCGCCGTGCACCAGCTTGGAGGAGCGGCTGGAGGTGCCAGAAGCCAGGTCCCGCTGCTCCACCAGCCCCACCTCGAGGCCGCGCGTCACCGCGTCCAGGGCCGCTCCGGCACCCACCACTCCCCCGCCGACGACGAGGACGTCGAGCTGTCCAGCGGACATCGCCTCCAGCGCGGCTGCCCGGGAGGCGGGGTTCAGGGGGATCTGTCTGCTCACCCTGCCAGTGTGTCAGGCGCGCGTTTCGCCCCAGTGAAGTCGCCCCGGTGAAGTCAGCCCGGTGAACTCGGCCGGTGCACTCGGCCGGGCGCCAGCACCCGGGCCGGCGCGCCACCGGGCGTGGGCGGCGCCGCTCAGCCCTTCCGGCGGGACCGAACCTCGACCAGCCCGCCGCCACTGTTCCCCGGACGGCGCACGTCGAACAGTCCGATCGCGGTGATCAGGTCGACGAGCTTGGCGTACCCCCAGTTGCGCGAGTCGAAGTCGGGCGACTGCTTGGCCGCGGTGCTGCCCACCGCGCCCAGGTTGGCCCACCCGTCGTCGTCGGAGGCCGAGGCGATCGCCCCACGCAGCAGCTGGACCAGGGCGGAGTCGCCCCGCAGCTGCTTGCTGGTCTGCCGCGTGGAGGGGCGGGTGGACGCAGCCGCTCCGGCTCCTCCGCCCGCGGCCCCGTCCGCCCCCGTCGAGGGACCGGTGACGACGTCGCCCTCCTCCGCCTCCTCGGTCTCGAGACCGAGCACGTCGGTGTAGATGAAGCGGTCACAGGCGGCGCGGAACGCCTCGGGGGTCTTGCGCTCGCCCACCCCGTACACGGTCTTCCCGGACTCGCGGATCCGCGCCGCCAGCCGGGTGAAGTCGGAGTCCGAGGAGACCAGGACGAAGCCGTCCAACCGGTCGGAGTAGAGCAGGTCCATCGCGTCGATGATCAGCGCGCTGTCGGTGGCGTTCTTGCCCTTCGTGTAGGCGAACTGCTGCATCGGCTGGATCGCGTGCTTGTTCGCCGCCGCCTTCCACCCGGTCAGCTGCGAGGTGGTCCAGTCGCCGTAGATCCGGCGGACGGTGGCCACCCCAAGGGTCGCGATCTCGGCCATCAGTGCGTCGCTGCGGCTCGGCTGGGCGTTGTCGGCGTCGATCAGGACCGCCAGACGTGCATCAGGTGCGGAAGTCATGGGTGTCACCCTAGATCCGCCCGCCGACCTCCCGGTGCCTGGCGCCGAGCGAGGCGCGCCGCTCCGCGCGAATCGGGCGCGCAGCCCGGGCAGCCTGCATGACCTCGAGGTGCAGGTCAGCCACCGCCAGCCCGCTCTCCTCCTCCAGCTGCGCCAGCACGTTCCCCTCGGGATCGTGCACCGCGGACCCGCCGACGAAGCTGGTGGCCGGACTGCTGTGCGGGCACTCCCCGGTCAGCCCCGCGAGGACGGTGAAGAAGCCGTTGTCGACTGCTCGGGCCGCGAGGATCACGTCGCGTCGACGCTCGCTGCCGGCGAAGAACGCGCCGCTGTTCAGGTAGATCTGGGCGCCGTCGTCGGCAGCGGCCCGGGCGTGCTCGGGGAACGAGCTGTCGTAGCAGATCGACAGCGCCACCTCCCAGCCCTCGACGTCGATCGAGCTCCCGTGGCTGCCGGGCACGAACCGGTCGATCTCCAGCTGTCCGGAGAGGTACTGCTTGTCGTAGGGCACGGTGACCGCACCGTCGGGCCGCACCACGACGCTCGACAGCGTCCGGCGGGTGCCGTGGTCCACGGGCGAGCAGAGCACCACGGTCGTGCCGCTGGCGATCGCGGCCTCGGCCACCGGCTCCAGCAACCCCAGGAGTTCGGGCACCGTGGGCGGTTCAACGAAGGAGAGCGGACAGTAGTTGGTCAGGAACGCCTCCGGCAGCGCCAGCAAGCTGGCCCCGGCCACGCCGGCCTGACGGGTGAGGTCGGCGGCGGTGGCGGCGTTGAGCTCCGGTTCGGCACACGCCGCGGGTGCTTGCCCGGCGGCCACCCGAAGTGTCTTCATGACTCCTCCTCCCGCGGTGCACTCCTGCCCACCCTAGGGCGGGTCGGGGCCCAGGAGAACCGGCCAGCGCAGAACAGGCAACGCAGAACAGGCAACGCGGCAGCAGACGGGGCAGCAGGCGGGGGCTCGGGCAGGGTGCTCGGGCAGGGGTGCTCGTCGGCCTCTCCCCCGTCCACCGGAACGCAACAGCGCCGCCGCCCGGGTCGGGCAGCGGCGCTGTCGGGCGTCAGGGTCGTCAGGAACCGACGACGACCTCGACCCGCTGGAACTCCTTGACCTCGGTGTAGCCCGTCGTCGCCATCGCGCGACGCAGGGCACCGACCAGGTTCATCGTGCCGTCGGCCACCCGGGAGGGACCGACCATGATCTCCTCGAGCGAGCCGACCGGCTCGAACTCGACACGCTGGCCACGCGGCAGCTCACGGTGGGTGGCCTCCGAGCCCCAGTGGAAACCACGGCCCGGCGCGTCGGCCGCGCGGGCCAGCGGGGAACCGATCATCACGGCGTCGGCGCCACAGGCGATCGCCTTGGCGATGTCGCCGGACTTGCCGATCGAGCCGTCGGCGATGACGTGGACGTAGCGACCACCCGACTCGTCGAGGTAGTCACGGCGCGCGGCGGCGACGTCGGCGACGGCGGTGGCCATGGGGACGGCCACGCCGAGGACGCTGCGGGTGGTGTGGGCGGCACCGCCACCGAAGCCGACCAGGACGCCGGCGGCACCGGTGCGCATCAGGTGCAGGGCGGCGGTGTAGGTGGCGCAGCCACCGACGATCACCGGGACGTCGAGCTCGTAGATGAACTCCTTGAGGTTCAACGGCTCACTCTGGCTGGAGACGTGCTCCGCCGAGACGGTGGTGCCCCGGATGACGAACATGTCCACCCCGGCGTCCACGACCGCCTTCGCGAACTCCTTGGTGCGCTGCGGGGAGAGCGAACCGGCGACGGTGACACCGGCGGCGCGCATCTCCTTGAGGCGGGCGGTGATCAGCTCGGCCTTGATCGGCTCGGTGTAGATCTCCTGCATGCGACGGGTCGCCGCCACGCCGCGAAGCCCGCCGAGCTCCTCGAGCAGCGGGGTCGGGTCCTCGTAACGGGTCCACAGACCCTCGAGGTCCAGGACGCCCAGCCCGCCGAGGCGGCCGAACTCGATCGCGGTGGCCGGCGACATCACCGAGTCCATCGGAGCGGCGAGGATCGGCAGGTCGAAGCGGTAGGCGTCGATCTGCCAGGCCGTGGACACCTCCTCGGGGTCCCGGGTGCGTCGCGACGGCACGATGGCCACGTCGTCGAAGGAGTAGGCGCGGCGGGCGCGCTTGTTCTTGCCGATCTCGATCTCGGTCACGTCTCTCAGTCTTCCATGTCGACGGAGCCGGCGCGCCACTCCAGGTGCACGCTCCCGACCCCGGTGAGTGAGTGCTCGGGGTCCCCCAGCAGGGAGACCCGGGGCACGTCGGTGGCACGGGTGCTGAACCGGACGACAGGCGGTCCCACCCGCGAGCCGAGGCGCAGTACCCAGTCGTCACCCTGTGGCAGGCCGGCGAGGTAGTGGTGGTCGACCACCCACCCCGCCAGCTCGCCGAGCGTCGGGGTGGGCGAGAGACGGACCGCGACCACGTGCGGAGACCGCACGGCGTCCTCGGAGGACACCGAGTCCCGGGTGATCTGCACCGCTTCCATCCCGCTACCCCTGTGGCTCAGAAGCCGCTGTAGTTCGGCGCCTCGACGGTCATCTGCACGCCGTGCGGGTGCGACTCCCTCAGCGACGCCGCGGTGATGCGGACGAACTTGCCCTTCTCCTGCAGCTCGCCGATCGTGCGGGCGCCGACGTAGAACATCGACTGCTGCAGGCCACCGATGAGCTGGTGGGCCACCGCGGCCAGCGGGCCCCGGTAGGCGACCTGGCCCTCGACGCCCTCGGGCACCAGCTGGTCGTCGCTGGTGACCTCGGCCTGGAAGTAGCGGTCCTTGGAGTAGGACTTCTTGCCGCGCGAGGACATGGCCCCGAGCGATCCCATGCCGCGGTAGGCCTTGAACTGCTTGCCGTTGACGAAGACGAGGTCGCCGGGCGACTCCT
>JAZQNT010000126.1:0-4379 GCA_045627505.1 Nocardioides sp. | reverse complement strand
CTCCGTCCGGCGCGTCTGCTCGCTCTCCGTCCCCTCGGTGCTGAGCACCCGGCGGGCCTGCGCCTGGACGTCCAGGATCAGCGCCACGGTGCCGTCGAGATCGAGTCGGTGCTCGGCAAGGGCACCACCTGCCGGCTGCGGATCCCGCTGACCCTGGCGATCGTTCCCGCCCTGACCGTCGAGTGCTCCGGCGACCGCTACGCCATCCCGCAGGTCAGTCTGCTGGAGTTGGTGGCGCTGGACGCCGACCGTGCGGTCAACGACGTCGAGGACGTGAACGGCGCCTCGGTCTACCGCCTGCGCGGAAGTCTGTTGCCGTTGGTTCACCTCGCGGACCTGCTGGACGTGGAGTCCGACCGCAGCGACGGTCACGTCGTGATCGCGGTCCTGCAGGCCGAGGGCCGTCGCTTCGGCCTGGTGATCGACCGGGTGCTCAGCACCGAGGAGATCGTCGTCAAGCCGCTGGGCAGCCAGCTCAAGGCGATCGGTGCCTACTCCGGTGCCACCATCCTCGGCGACGGCACCGTGGCGCTGATCCTGGACGTCCAGGCGCTGGCCCGCCGGGTGCTCAGCACCGAGGGGACGGAGAGCGAGCAGACGCGCCGGACGGAGGCCAAGGTCGCCGTGGACGAGAGCCAGCGCCTGCTCATCGCAGCCCTGGGCGCTGGCCGCCGGGTGGCGATCCCGCTTTCCTCGGTCACCCGTCTGGAGAACTTCCCGCCCTCGGTCGTGGAGCAGGTGGGTGGACGCGAGGTCATCCAGTACCGCGGCCGCATCCTGCCGCTGGTCCGGCTCGGTGACTTCTACGGCACCTACAGTGAGCGTGCAGGCGAGGACCTGGTCGTCGTCATCTACACCGTGGGTACACGCAGCGTGGCGATCGTGGTTGACGAGATCGTCGACATCGTCGAGGACGGTTCGGAGCTGCACTCCGAGGTCACCGGACACGGCGTGCTCGGCTCGACGGTGGTTCGCGACCGCCTGGTCGAGGTGCTGGACGTGCGTGCCGCCATCCTGTCCGCCGACCCCACCTTCTACTCCGCCGTGGAGGACCTCCTCCTGGCGGACCTGCAGGAGACGATGTGAGCACCCGACTGGTCACCTTCACCCTCGACGGCCGCCTCTACGGCGTCGACGTCAGCCTGGTCCAGGAGGTGCTCCGGGGACAGCCGCAGACGCGCATCCCGCTGGCGCCGTCCAGCGTCTCCGGCCTGATCAACCTGCGTGGACAGGTGCTCAGCGCCATCGAGCTGCGGGCCCGGCTGGGCCTGCCCGACCGCTCGCGCGACCAGGAGGCCATGCTCGTCGTGGTCCGGGTCCAGGGCGAGGCGGTCGCCCTCCGCGTCGACAGCATCGGGGCCGTCATCGACGTCGACGACGAGCAGTTCGAGCTGCCGCCGGACACCCTGACCGGTCCGGCGCGGGAGTTCCTGCTCGGCGCCTACAAGCTCGAGGACCGGCTGCTGCTGGCCCTCGACATCGCTCGTGCCGTAGCGGCCTGACCCACCTCGAACGGGAGTCACCATGAAACAGTTCCTCAACCGACTCACACTCGGCCGCAAGCTGGCCTCGCTCGCCTCCGTGGTCGTCGTCGCTGCCGGCGTGATCACGGTGTTCGTGGGTCTCAGCATGGGCACGCAGGACGACGCCGCCAAGAAGATCTCCACGTACCAGGACCTGAGGCTGGACTTCCACCGCCTGGACACCGAGGCGCAGGCGCTCCGCGCGACCGTCTACCGGGCACTGGCCACGGAGGACGCCGCCCTGGCACGGAAGGAGGTGGCGGCCGAGGTCGAGCAGATGTTGGCCGTCATCGACAAGAACGCCACGCTCCAGCTCAACATCACCGAGGAGGAGAGCCGGCAGTTCCGTGGTGCGTTCGTCACCTTCGGCGAGGCCGTCGACGCGATCCTCGCCGAGGCGGTGGCCGACCCGAAGGCTGCCGACGAGCTGGTGAGCCGGGTCGACCAGATCACCGCTGCGATCCACCAGGTCCTCGACCCGGCGTTGGAGCGCGTGGGTGCGGCCGTGGACACGTTGGACAAGGAACAGAGTGACGACCGTACGCGGGTGATGGGGCGGCTCTTCGCGGTCGTTGCCCTCGGCCTGATGCTCTTCTTCTTCGTCGCCCGTCAGATCATGCGCTCGATCACCCGGCCGATCCAGGCAGTGGTGGAGGTGCTCCAGGCCTTCGCCGGCGGTGATCTCTCCCGTCGTGTGCCGGAGGTCTCCGGTGGCGAGCTGGGAGCGCTCGAGCAGCACCTGAACCTGGCGATGTCCGCAACCGACCGCATCGTCGGCAACGTCGCCACCTCGGCGCACGGGCTGGCCGAGGCCGCGTCCGGGCTGTCGGAGACTGCTCGTCAACTCTCCGGCGGCGCCGAGGAGACCTCGGTCCAGGCCGGGGTGGTGGCCGGTGCGGCGGAGGAGGTCAGCCGCAACGTGGAAACCGTGGCTGCTGGCTCCGACCAGATGACGGCATCGATCCGGGAGATCGCCCACTCGGCGAACGAGGCTGCGCGTGTGGCTTCCGAGGCCGTTCGCACCGTCGAGACCACCAACCGCACCATTGCCCAGCTGGGGGAGTCGTCCCAGGAGATCGGCAACGTGGTGAAGGTGATCACCTCGATCGCCGAGCAGACGAACCTCCTGGCGCTCAACGCCACCATCGAGGCGGCACGCGCCGGCGAGGCGGGCAAGGGCTTCGCCGTCGTCGCGAACGAGGTCAAGGAGCTCGCGCAGGAGACCGCGCACGCCACCGAGGACATCGCCCGACGTGTCGAGGCGATCCAGGGTGACACCACGGACGCCGTGCGCGCGATCGCGGAGATCGAGAAGGTCATCCGCTCCATCAACGACTACCAGCTGACCATCGCTTCCGCGGTGGAGGAGCAGACGGCGACCACCAACGAGATGGGTCGCAACGTCACCAACGCCTCGTTGGGCACCAGCCAGATCGCCGAGAACATCGCTGGCGTCACCCGCGCGGCGGAGCAGACCCGCGACGGGGTGGCCCGGACGGAGGGCGCCGCCGAGGCGCTGACCCGGATGTCGTCGGAGCTCCAGGAACAGATCGGCTCCTTCACTCGCTGACCCCCCGATTCCCCCGTCCGTTCCCGCCCGGCTGTGCACGCCGGGTCCGGACTCCGTCGCCACTCCGGCGACAACCCCCGTGCGTCACCCCGCCCCCTGCATGGCGGGCGACGCACCATCACTGACACTCCTTCCCCCCGAGGACACATCTGATGAGCGAAGTCTCGAAGGCCCCCCAGGAACACCGTTCTCCCCTGCAGCGATACCTGCGTGACCGCAGCGTCGGCACCAAGACCATCGCCGCCGTGGCCCTGGCCGGAGTCGTGGCGTTCGCCATCTCCGTGGTCAGCTACGTCAACCTCAGCGCGCTGAGCGCCGACGCGGAGGACCTGTACACCAACGACGTGCGCGGCGTCATGTACGTGGCCGGGATGAAGTCCGCCGTCGACGGCATGCGGGTCGCCTCCCGCGACCACTTCATCAGCTCCGATGACGAGGACAAGAAGGCTGCGCGCGCCGACCTCGACGTCGCCCTGGAGGCGTTCCGCTCGGCAGCCTCTGACTTCGAGCGCCACGCGGCGGACGAGAGCAACGCGAAGACGCTCACCCGGCTCGTCGAGACCGTCGAGGAGTACTACGCAGTGCAGGTCGGTGACCTGGTGGAAGCCTCCACGGAGCAGGACCCGGTCAGGTGGACGAAGGTCAACACCGAGGTCGGCGCCCCGCTCGCGGACTCCATCCAGGAGTCCCTGGCGGTCCTCACCGCCGAGGCCGTGGAGCATGCCGAGACCGCGGTGGCCGACATCCGCAGCAACTACGAGCAGTCGCGCAACATCAACCTGGCCCTGCTGGTCTTCGGACTCGCGATCTCGGCCCTGATCGCGCGCTGGACCGCCCGCGCCCTGGCCAGCAACATCAACAAGGTGCGCCACGTGGTCGCCGGTCTGGCCGAGGGTGACTTCACCCGTCAGGCCGACGTCTTCAACCGCGACGAGGTGGGCCAGATGGCCGACGACCTCGACCTGGCCACCGAGAGGCTGCGCGAGCTGATGGCCGGCGTGGTCGACACCAGCGAGCACGTCGCCACCGCCTCGACGGAGCTCGAGCGCGGGATCCAGAAGATGCGTGACTCTGCCGGAGGCACCGCGAGCAGGGCGCAGGCAGCCGGGACAGCGGCGGAGGAGGTCAGCCGCAACGTGCAGACCCTGGCGGCTGGTTCGGAGCAGATGACGGCGTCGATCCGGGAGATTGCGCATTCGGCGAACGAGGCTGCTCGGGTGGCTTCGGATGCGGTGCGTTCGGTGGAGAGCACGAGTCGGACGATCTCGCAGTTGGGTGAGTCGTCG
>JAZQNT010000125.1:0-6529 GCA_045627505.1 Nocardioides sp. | reverse complement strand
CTCCTCTCCCCCACCACGCCCACGACCGGAACCGGACCTCTCATCTCCGTGGTGATCCCGGCCCACAACGGTGCCCGGTGGCTGCGTGAAGCTGCGGAGTCCGTGCTGAGCCAGGAGGGCGTGGACCTGGAACTCGTGATCGCCGACCACGGATCCACCGATGACACCCAGTCAGTGATGACGCGCCTCGCCCGCTCCGATTCCAGGGTCAGGCTCGTCACCCTCCCCCCTGGTGGCGGAGCCGAGGCGGGCTGGAACGGTGCCACCTCCGCCGCCACCGGCACCTACCTGAAACTGCTGTGCCAGGACGACTCGCTGCAGCCCGGCGTGCTCGCCCGGCAGGCGCAGCTCCTCAACGAGAACCCCGATGCCGCGCTGACCGCCTGCCGACGCGACCTGGTCGACGCCGAGGGACGCACCATGCTGCGCGGATGGGGGCTGAAGGGGTTCACCACCACCGTGGACGGCGCCACGGCCACTCGCCGGGCCATCCTTCAGGGCACCAATCCGTTCGGCGAACCCGGATGCGTGCTCATGCGCCGCACCCTGCTCCTCCAGGTCGGGGGCTGGGACGGACAGCGCCCCTACGTCATCGACCTCGCGACGTACTTCAAGCTCCTCACCCACGGCTCCTTCGTGCCCGACCTCACGACCGGAGCCGTCTTCCGTGTCTCCCACCAGCAGGTCAGCTTCGACCTGCGGCACGTCCAGGCACGCCAGGTCCGGGCCCTGCACCGTGATGCGCTGGCTGCCGAAACTGCCGCACGCCGGTGGCCCCTCATGCTGGCCGGAGCTCTGGCCGCAGCAGCAGCACAGACAGGACGGCGTGTGATCTACCGCCTCGACACGATCCTCCGACGAAAGGACCTCCGATGACGCCGTCGCCGCAGTCCGCGCAGGTGGTCGCGCCTGCGTCGGCGCCGACGTCCACGCCACGGAGCCGCTCCGACCAGGTTCACCGGGACGGGCGGTTCTTCCGGTGGACGCTCGGAACGCGTTGGTGGATCGGAGCCACCCTCGGGTACCTCCTCTCGCGACTGCTCGCCCTCCTCGCATTCATGGTGGCCAGGGCACTCGTCAAGACCCCCGACGTCTGGGACTTCCAACCCGACAGCGTCTGGAAGGTGATGACCCAGGGCTGGGACGGCGTTTGGTATCGCAGGATCGCCGAGCACGGCTACCCCGACGTGATCCCGCTCGGCGCAGAGGGGCTCCCGGAGCAGACAGCACTCCCCTTCTACCCGTTGTTTCCCTTCACCTCGCGACTGCTGTCCTTCCTCCCCGGGGTCTCCGCGCCCGGGGCAGGCGTGGTGATCTCGCTGGTTTGCGGACTGCTGTCGGTATTCCTGGTGCGACGCCTCATCCTGCTGCGTACCCCAGACCTCGTGACTCGGCGCCCATGGTTCGTCTTCACCGCCCCGTTGGTGTTCGCCTTCTTCCCGAGCGCAGGTGTCTTCAGCGCCAACTACTCCGAGGGCCTCGCCCTGGTGCTCCTCCTCGCCGCACTCCTGGCGGTGATGCAGGACAGGCTCTGGAGTGCGGCGATCCTCATCCTGCTCCTGGGGTTGGTGCGCCCACTGGCCGTACCGTTGGGGCTCGTCGTTCTCGCTCGTCACACTCCAGAGGCGTGGCGGGTGCTCCGCACGGAGCGGCGGGTCCCCTGGCGGCAGGTGAGGGCAGTGTCGCTGCTCGGGGTCACTTCCGTGATCTCCGTCCTTCTCTGGCCGGTCATCACCGCGTTGCTCACCGGCCGGTCGGACGCACTGAGCACCGCGCAGGGCGCATGGCCGCGTCCCAGCGGCTCCGACCCCAGCCAGCCGCTGTCGGTCCTGGCCGCCGAGACCGGGAGCACCTGGTCCGCCGCGTTGGTCACTGTCTGCATGCTCGTCCCACTGACCATGTTCACGCTGCGCAGCGTGATCGGGAAGGTCGGCGTCGAAGTGGTCGCCTGGACGTCGGGCTACCTACTCTTCCTCCTCGTGACCGTCGGCCCGAGCAACTCCACGCTCCGCTACTTCCTGCTGGCAGTCGGCCTGAACCTCCTGCTGGCGGCCGGGGTGCGACGCGGATGGCAGGCAGCGGTACTCCTGACTGCCCTGGGCACCTTGCAGTTCCTGTGGATCGTGCGCTGCTGGTCCGGCGGACTCACTCCCTGATCGATCGTTCACAGTCGATCGTTCACGGCCCGCTGGTCCTGGGGCTGCAGGACCCTCAGCCGCGCCCGAGCAGACGAGTCGGCAGTGCTGCCGCGGAACGCAGGTGGATGTTCTGCAGCAGTCCGACGGCGAGCATGCCGGCGAAGACCGACGAACCTCCATAGGAGACGAACGGCAGCGGAACCCCGGTCACCGGCATGATGCCCAGACACATGCCGATGTTCTGGAACGCCTGGAACCCGAACCAGCAGGCGATCCCGGCCGCAGCCACCCGGCCGAACAAGTCATCGGTGCCGGCCGAGATCAGGAGTGCCCGCCACACGACCACGCAGCACAGGAGCACGACCACTCCGGCGCCGAGGAGTCCGAGCTCCTCACCGATCACCGTGAAGACGAAGTCGGTGTGCTGCTCGGGTACGAACTTGGCCTGGGTCTGCGAACCCTCGAAGAGGCCCTGGCCCCACAGCCCACCGTTGCCGATGGCGATCCGCGCCTGCTCGGTGTTGTACCCGGCACCGAGCGGGTCGAGCTGGGGGTTCGTGAACGCCATGAAGCGGTCGATCTGGTAGTCCTTCAGCACTCCCACGCTGACGGCGAGCGTGGCCGCCGTGACCGCCCCCAGGAAGAGGCCGGCCAGCCAACGTCGCGAGATCCCCGCCACCGCGAGGGCACCGAAGACCGTGGCGCTGAGCACCAGCATGGTGCCGAGGTCCGGCTGCAGGAGGATCAGCACCGCGGGCACGCCGGCGATGGCGAGCATGCCCAGCACATCCCCCCAGCCCATGCTCCGTCGCCAGGACCCCTCCGAGCGCTCGGCGGCGTAGAGGGCCATGCCCACGACCACGGCGAGCTTGGCGAACTCCGACGGCTGGATCGACATCCCACCGAACTGGAGCCACGACTTGGAGCCGTTGACCTCCGAGCCCGCCACCACGACCAGACCCAGCCCCACGATCGAGGCGAGGTACACCACGGGCGCGAGAATGCGCACCCAGCGGTGGTCGGTGGCCATCACCATCACCGTCAGCACCGCGCCGATCGCGATGTTGACCAGCTGCTTGCGCAGGAACGCCGTCGAGTCGCTGGCCTGGGACGTGCTGGACCACACGGCCAGAGAGCCCACGACCAACAGTCCCACCATGGCGACCATGGGCACCCAGTCGACGCCCTGGGCTCCGGGGCCGACCCCGGGACGTCCTCCCGGGCGCTGGGCAGCGCGTGGGCCTGCGCATGGGACTGCGCGTGGGACTGGGCGTGAGACTGGGCGCGGGACTGGGCGCGGGACTGGGCGCCGTACAGGTCGGGGGGCGGTTCGCTGTCCGATCATCAGTTCTCCTCGACCAGCGGGGGAAGGATGGTGCCGTCGTCGGAGAAGCGGGGCAGGTTCGCGTTCGGCTTGGTGCCCGGGACGGCCGCCTTCGACTTCTTCACCTCGCCGTCGACCACGCCGTACAGGGTCTCGTAGATCGCGCGGACGGATTCACCTGTGGCACCCGATCCGGTACCGGCCTGGCTGATCATCATCACCACGACGTAGTCGTCGGTGTAGGAGGCCACCCACCCCGTCGACTGCTTGCCGTAGACCTCAGCGGTACCGGTCTTGGAGCGGATCTGGACCTCGTCGGTGGGGAACCCGTTCAGCCGCCAGGCCATCGTGCCGACCGTCGAGACCCCCTTGAGGGCGTCGTCGAGGAAGGCCAGCGCCTTCCGCGAGCTCTTGACCTTGGCCTGCACCGTGGGCTTGATCTCCTGGAGGACCTCGCCCTCGGGGCTCACGATCGCCTTCGCCACCCGCGGCTCGTAGAGGGTGCCGCCGTTGGCGATGGCTGCGTAGCCGCGCGCCAGCTGCAGCGGCGTGACCAACGTGTCGCCCTGACCGATCACGAAGTTCACCGCGTCGCCGGCCCGGTAGGCATAGCCCTCGGCGCAGAACTCCCGGGAGAAGCGTCGCAGGAAGTCGGAGGCGTCCTTGGGATCCTTGGCGATGCCGCAGTAGTAGTCCTTCTGCGACTCGTAGTACGAACGCTTCCAGGTGCGGTCGGCGATCCGGCCCGAGGCCTCCCCCGGGACGTCGATGCCCGTGGTCCTGCCGAAGCCCCACTCCTTCGCGCCGGCCACGAGCGGGTCCTTGGCGTTCACGTCCCCGACGTCGGTGCCGTACTTCTTCCAGTAGCCGTGACCGATCCGGTAGAAGAACGTGTTGCACGAGACTTCGAGCGCCTTGCCGAAGCCGATCACTCCATAGGCACCGGACTCGTGGTTCTTGAAGGTGCGGTTGCCCACCCGGTAGCCGGAGGCGCACGGCAACTTGGTGTCGGTGGAGTAGCCGTTCCTGAGCGCGGCGGCGGTCATGAACGGCTTCCACGTCGACCCCGGGGCGAACTGCCCCTGGGTGGCACGCGACAGCAACGGCGTGCCCGCTGCCTCGGAGTAGAGCCGCTTGAGCTCCTTCTCGGTGATGCCGTCGACCCAGACCTCCGGGTCGTAGGTGGGCTGCGAGGCCATCGCCACCACGCGCCCGGTCTTCGCCTCCAGCACCACCGCGGCACCGGAGTCGGCCTTGAACTTGCGCCCGGTGACCGGATCGACCTCCTGGCGCTGGGCCCTGATCGAGCGGGCCAGTTCCTTCTCCACCACCGACTGCACCTTGGCGTCGAGGGACGTGACGAGGGTGTCACCCGGGGTCGACTCCACCTCGGAGTCGTCGCCCAGCACCCGCCCCATGGAGTCGACGCTGACCCGCTTGTAGCCGGGCATGCCACGCAGCCACTCGTCGTACTGCTTCTCCACGCCGGCGCGGCCCACCACGGAGGCACCGTTGAGCGACTGGTCCTCCTTCTCCTGGGCCCGGGCGTACTCGTCCGCCGTGATCGGGCTGAGGTACCCGAGCACGTGTGCGGCGTTCACGCCGAAGGGCGAGGTGTAGCTGCGCACGCTCTGCTGCTCGGCGAGCACGCCGGGGTAGTCCTCCGGCTGCTCCAGCACGCGCAGGGCGATGTCCTGGTCCACGTCGGAGGCGATCGGTACGGCCTGGAGGCGCGAACCGTTCCAGCAGGTACCGGTCTCGGCGCCCTCGCTGCCGCAGTCCAGGAGCCTGGCCTCGACCTCGTCGGTCTCCAGCTCCACCGCCGCCGCGACCCGTTGGACCAGTGCCGTGCGTTCGGCGTCCTCCAGCTTGCCGATCACGTTGCGGTCGACCGAGACGACCCACGACTGTCGGTTGGCGACCAGCGCGCGGCCCTGGGCGTCCACGACCAGACCTCGCTGCGGCTGCACCACGATGTCGCGGACCGACTGGTCAGCGGCCTTGGCCGCGTAGGCGTCACCCACCACGACCTGCAGGTAGTACAGACGGGCCCCGAGCGTGGCGAAGAGGGCCAGCGCCATGGCCTGGATCACCACGAGCCGCACCCGGGATCGCTCGACCGCGCGAGCCATCAGATCCGCTCCCGCTCGAACTCGCGGCCAGCCCCGTCACGCGCCAACCTCCGGAACGCCACCATGGTCACCGGCACGACCAGCGGCGTCAGCACCACGTCCCACGCCCAGGCGGCCATGATGGTCTGCAGGAGCGCGCCCACCCCCACTTCTGGGTCACCGAGCAGCAGCCCGGACAGGGCGAAGAGCGAGGAACCCACGAAGGAGGCGGCGGCCGCGGTCACGAAGGTCTGCCCGAAGCCGGGGCGAGTGCCCTGCCGGGACGCCTGGACGCACCACGCCACGAGGAGCAGGGCGAGCGCCCAACGGCCGGCGTAGTGGTCGGCGGGGGGCACCAGGTCGAGCATGACTCCACCGGTGAAGGCGAGCAGCAGCGACTGGCGGGGCGAGCAGGTGAGAGCTGCCGCCACCACGACACCGTCCGGCATGATCATGGTTACAATAACAGATGAAGTAATCGCAAATACATTCATCTCTTCTGCCCCATAAGCCATACCCATTCTTTTTATTGTATCTTCAATTCGATGAATCTCGGCATTACAGCCCATCAGCTCGCCGGCCATATTCATCAGATTGCTCAGCATGATCTCATTTTCAGTCATGGACATTCCCCCTTGCTTTGTCTTTCTACCAAAGACACTTCGCGCCCCTAATAATAGACTTTTTACGACAGAACTGCAAGATGGAATATTACTTTGTATTAAGAAAAATCCAGTTCTTTCGCAGCAGGATACCCATATGCTGACTCGCAATTCTTAACTGCCCTCAGAATCGCTTCACTCATAACCGTAGCCGCCACTGTACCTACCAGATCCTGATCTGCTGAAACCTGACCTACTGAGACTGCGTAGATGCTGTCTCCGTCCGCAGAAGTATGCACCGGATTAATAGATCTTGCATAACCATTCTGCGTCATGGATGCGATCTTACATAAC
>JAZQNT010000124.1:0-3797 GCA_045627505.1 Nocardioides sp. | reverse complement strand
GCGCGGCGCCGCCGCCGCGCCCACCAGGGACGCGGCGGCGACGCCGATGCTGCGCTTCATGCTCACTTGACCTTGACCTTCGCCGAACCGGTGCGGTTCTTGTACTGACCCACGACGGAGACCTTGACGGTGCCCCGCTTGGAGCCGACCTTGACCTTCTTCGTGAAGGTGCCCTTCTTCGAGGCCTTGCCGGTGGCGACCCTCTTGCCCTTGACCTTCAGGGTGACCTTCTCGCCCGCAGCCAGGCCCTTGACGGTGACCGTCTGCTTCGTGCCCACCTTGGCCTTCTTGGCCAGCTTGACCGTCAACTTCTTCTTGCCGAGCACGGTGACACTGGCGCGGACGGTGCCCGCGGCTGACGAGACGGCGAACGTCCGGGTACCGGCCTTCGCCCTGGCCAGCGCCAGGCTGAGGGTGCCGCCGGTGCCCAGCAACTGCTTCGCCACCGCGCCCGTGGCGCAGGCGGGCTCGCCAGCGGCGAGCCCCTGGACCTTCGCGGTGACCGTGCTGCCCGCATGGGCGAACTTCGGCAGCGAGACCGTGTCCTTCGCGGTGGCGGCCGGGGCGGCCAGCAGCGCCGGCACGGCCTGGACGCCGGCCATCACCCACTGCGAACGGTCGAGGGCCTCGGCCAGGCCCCACTTGGCGCCGTTGGTCCATGCCAGGTCGTCGTAGGCGACCGCACCGGCGTCAGACTTCAGCGCGGCGGGAGCGCAGGCGCCCACCACCTGCCGGGCCCGCAACCACGAGGCAGCCTTGGCAGCAGCGGCGTCCTCACCGAGTTCGGCGAGCGCCCATCCGGCCAGACCGGTGGTGTTGGCGTTGGCGCCGTTGTCGGGGTCGACGAAGGAGCCGTCGGCCTTCTGCTGCTTCTTCAGCCAGGCGGCTGCCCTGGTCAGTGCCGCCTTCACCTCCGGATCGCCCTTGGCCAACGCAGCGGTCTGGATCGCCACCAGCGCAGTGGTGTCCGCACCCTGGGCGGGGTCAACCGCCGTGGCGGCACCGTCGCACGACTGGTCACTGGTCAGGTCGGGAGCGGCGTAGTACTTGTCGTCCATCGGCTGACGGGCGAAGTCCAGGCGGAAGAATCCGTCGGTGCACTGCTGCTGGAGCAGGAAGTCGGTGACGTCGTCGGCGCGGGTGCTCTTGGCCGCGGAGAGGGCCTTGGCAGCGAACGCCTGACCGATCGTGTTGGCGTAGTCGCCCCACTGGGACACGTCCACGAGACGGCCACGCGCGGCGCCGCTGGCAGTGACGGTGCCCTCGAGGCGCTGCACCACGTCGCTGGCGCCACGACCGTCGCGCAGGAACAGGTCGAGGGCCTTGGCCGTGGACCCCGCGTAGACGTCGGCGCCTTCGCCCGCGTAGGAGTCCAGGTTTGCGGCGATGGCATCCGCGATCCTGCTGACGGTGGCCTCGTGCCCCCCGACTGCGCTCAAGGCGTTCGCGAGGTCGATCGTCGTTCCGTACGAGGTGGAGGTGCCGTACTCCGAGGTGATCTCCACCAAGTGCTGGGAGTTGAGGTTCTTCACCAGCCAGGCGGCCGTGGCCCGGGCGGGCTGGGGGTCGGTGGTGCCGGCGGCCTGGGCCGGCGCGCTGACCGCGAGCACCCCCAGGGTGAGTGCGGAGATGGCGAGCGTCGCGAGACCGCGACGCAGGGGCGTCTGCATGTGTGTCCTTCCCGCTGCACCGACGGGAGACGCCCCGAGCCTCTCCCGGGGTCGAACCCGCCGTTTCCTCGACAGCGTTGTGTTCGGACGCTCCGTGGCATTCGGTCCGGCTCGCGACGGGCACTGGTGGGTGCTCGTCGCCTACGGTTGCGGGTCAGCGCCGGAATTCGACCGGCTTCTCCGCCACGGGCGTGTGTGGTGCCAAGCGAGCGTACTCCGTCGGGGCGAAATGCAGCCACCCGGACCGCGCGGCGGTCCGGGTGGCTGTCGTGCACGTCTCAGCGAGTCGTGCCGAGGTGAGGCTGGCGGTCGGTCAGGAGAGCTTCTCGATGATCAGCTCGCGCACACGGCCGGCATCGGCCTGTCCGCCCATCTCCTTCATGACGGCACCGATCAGGGCGCCGGCGGCGGCCACCTTGCCGTCGCGGATCTTGTCCGCGACGCCCGGGTTGGCCTCGATCGCCTTGTCGACGGCGGCCGAGAGCGCTCCCTCGTCGGAGACCACGGCCAGGCCGCGCTTCTCGATGACCTCCTCGGGGGTGCCCTCACCGGCGAGCATCCCCTCGATCACCTTGCGGGCCAGCTTGTCGTTGATCGTCTTCGCCTCGACGAGGCTCTGGATCTTCGCGACGTCGGCCGGGGTGATGCCGAGCTCGGAGATCTCCACGCCGTCCTCGTTGGAGCGGCGGGCGAGCTCACCGAGCCACCACTTGCGGGCGGCCTGCGGCGCACAGCCCTCGGCGACGGTCTGCTCGACCAGGCCGAACGCACCGGCACCGATGGTGTCGCGCATCTCCATGTCGGAGAAGCCCCACTCGATCTGCAGGCGGTTGCGCTTCACGGTCGGGTTCTCCGGCAGCGTGGCGCGCAGCTCCTCGACCCACTCGCGCGACGGCGCGACGGGGACGAGGTCGGGCTCGGGGAAGTAGCGGTAGTCGTCCGCGTCGGACTTCTCGCGACCCGACGTGGTCACGCCGGTGTCCTCGTGCCAGTGGCGGGTCTCCTGCAGGATCGAACCGCCCGCAGCGAGGACCGCGCCGTGGCGCTGCATCTCGTAACGCACCGCACGCTCGACCGAACGGAGCGAGTTGACGTTCTTGGTCTCCGAGCGGGTGCCGAGCTTGGTCTCACCCTTGGGGGCCAGCGACAGGTTGACGTCGGCGCGGATCGATCCCTGGTCCATGCGGGCGTCGGAGACGTCCAGGGCCACGATCAGGTCGCGCAGCTGGCCGACGAAGGCGCGGGCGATGGCCGGGGCCCGCTCGCCTGCTCCGATGATCGGCTTGGTGACGATCTCGATCAGCGGGATGCCGGCACGGTTGTAGTCGACCAGCGAGTGCTCGGCTCCCTGGATGCGGCCGGTGGCGCCACCGACGTGCAGCGACTTGCCGGTGTCCTCCTCCATGTGCGCGCGCTCGATCTCGACGCGGAACATCTCGTGGATTAAATATCCACAGGGAACTCATATGTCTGGTTATACTTATCCAGAGCAATCTGGAGTCGCATAATACTGTCAGACACTTTCTCAAACTCCGACTTGATTAAATCAAGATCGTAGTTGATATAAGTGTACTCGACAGCAGCTTTACGAGCTGAGCTATAGTGATAACCACTGTCGCATCTGCTTTTTGGCTGACGCTTACGAAGGTTATCGAGGAAGCTCTTACGGCTGTTAAGCTGTGCCATTCTAATAAGAATGACATCTACACTTAACTCTTCACCTTCCACCTCGATTTTTGCTGTGGAATTGGCAAGGTTAACTGCATGCTTAATAGCGCAAACCTTGTTGTCAATTTCAGCAATCGTAGTGGCAACTGTGCTGTAGTCGTATTCCGGAACAACCGGCTCCTCATCTATAGATGCTGTATAAATGCATCTAGATGATTCAAAATTCTTCCAGTAGGATAAATCCTCCGAAAGGCTTTTAATTAGTTTATTGGCATATGCCGAAGTCATCATTTGCATAACTGTATTCTCCTTTGAATGTTTTTTGATTATTATGAATGAAAGTATAAATGTGCGAAGTTCACTTGTCATTTAACGCAAAGTTTAATAATTCGGGCAAAATAAGAGGGGAGCTCATCGCTCCCCTTATAAATATCAGATATTCTATCTGTTCCGTATAGG
>JAZQNT010000123.1:0-7036 GCA_045627505.1 Nocardioides sp. | reverse complement strand
ACCGCTTGGCCTCCGACTTAGTGCCTGCGCGGACTTGCCGCGGCGCGCCTGGCCGACGAGGCCACCGCCGTGCTGCGTGGCCTGGCGATCGACGTCACCCAGCGCGCCCTCTGACCCTGCTCGACCTCACCCTGCTCGACGGAACCGGCCAAGGACGACGACGGCAGCGACGAAGACGACGGCAGCGAAGTGCCGCCGTGAGACCTGCGCAGCCCAAGCCTGTGCACGGCTGTGCTCGCGCTGTACTCACCCCCCGGGCGGCCCTGCGCGGCCCTGCCCGTCCGGGCACTCGGCGGGGGCAGCGCGTGCTTGGTCGCGACCTCGCGCACCCGCAGGGCGGGAGCGCGGTGCCGGACGGCAGGACCGTCAGGCGAGCGGCCGCGGGAGCAGCGTCAGAAGGCCATCGCCTGGGCCCGACGCTTCACCTCGGACCCACGGTTCTCACGCAGGGCGTCGATCGGGCGACCGGGCAGGTCGAGGTCGGAGAAGAGCCAGGCGATGCACTCACGGTCGTCGTAGCCGCCGTCGTGCAGCACCGTCAGCAGGCCGGGCAGGCCCTTGACCACGAGGCCGTCCTGGATGAAGTCGGCCGGGACGAGGTAGCCGGCACCCGGCGTCGGGACGGCGTGCGCCAACTCGTGCTCGCGGACCATCGTGCGCACGCGGCCCACCGAGACCCCCAGCAACTTGGCGGCAGCAGCCCAGTCGATCCACTCCGGGACGAGGGCGTTCAGGTCAGCATCGGCGAGAGGGGCGTCCATGGCTCCATCGTAGTGACGCCGGGCCACGCAGGCACGATCCGCGGCACGATCCGGGTCGCGATCGGCGTCACCATCCGGCACGACCGGGGCGCGGCGAGCGACCCGGTCCGCCACTCGCGCACGGCCTTGCGCCGGCGTTCTCCGCCCGGTCCCGCAGCGGTGGCGCGCCACGCCGTGGGCCGCGGGCACCGGTCTTTGCACGCATGCTCACTAGGATTGCCCCACGCAGTGGTGTGCCCGCCCACCGGCCCGTCCGGGGCAGGCCCACCGAGCGCCCGCCCCGACGACTGCTTCACGACTGGAGGTCTCCTGTGGAGTCGAACGCACACTCACCGCAGCGTGCGTCCGTGGACCCGCACGACCCACTGGTCGGACGCGTCCTCGACGGTCGGTACCGGATCGACTCCCGCATCGCCCGGGGCGGCATGGCCGCCGTCTACCTGGCCCACGACACCCGGCTCGACCGCACCGTCGCGGTCAAGGTCATGCACCCCGGCATGGCCGAGGACCCGTCCTTCGTGGAGCGCTTCGTGCGCGAGGCCCGCGCAGCCGCGCAGCTCACCCATCCGCACGTGGTCGCCGTGCACGACCAGGGCGACGACAACGGCACCCTGTTCCTCGCCATGGAGTACGTACCCGGCCCGACGCTGCGCGACGTGATCCGCGAGCAGTCGCCGATGGCCCCGCTGGACGCGATGCTGCAGGTCGAGCCGATCCTGTCCGCGCTCAGCGCCGCGCACCGGGCCGGGCTGGTGCACCGTGACGTCAAGCCCGAGAACGTCCTGATCGCCCCCGGCGCACCCGGTGAGCCCTCGGTGGCCAAGGTCGCCGACTTCGGCCTGGCCAAGGCGGTCAACACCGCCACCCAGCACACCGCCACCGGCGTGGTCATCGGCAGCGTCTCGTACCTGGCCCCCGAACTCGTGGTCAAGGGCCGCGCGGACGAGCGCGTCGACGTCTACGCCGTCGGCGTGGTCATCTTCGAGCTGCTGACCGGCCGCCGCCCGCACGAGGGCGAGTCGCCCATCCAGATCGCCTACGCACACGTCCACAGCGACGTGCCCGCGCCCTCCTCCCTGGTCCCCGGCATTCCCGGCTACGTGGACGCGCTGGTGGCCCGGGCCTGCGCCCGCGACACCGACCAGCGTCCCGCCGACGCCACCGTGCTGCTGCACCACGTCAGGCGCGTGGCCCAGGCGTTGCGCGAGGGCGTGAGCCACGACGAGGACCTCGAGGCCGACCTCCGCCCGCACGCCCCCCTGGCGCCGCTCGACGTGGAGGTCGAGGCCGAGCGCAGCGGAATCCAGGAGGTCGAGGACACCGAGGCGGAGCGGCTCCGCGTCCTGGTCGCACCCGCCGCGCCGGCAACCGCCGACGCCCGGGCGCACGCCAGCGAAGACACCGACAGCATCCGCACCGGACCCGTGGGCCTTGCCGGCGACGGTTTCTACGACCAGGAGGCCGACCGCGTCCCGCTCGACGGCTCCGAGCACACGCAGCAGATCGCGACCGGCGACTGGCAGGCGGCGCCCCGGGTGCGTCGGCTGCCCAGCCCCACGGCCGACGGCACCCGCGCCGACGCCCTCGTCGCCGAGGACCGGTACGTCCCCGACCGGCCGGACGAGGACGACGTGCACCAGGCTCGGCGTCCCCGCCGAGGTCCGCTCACCCTGACGCTGGCCCTCGTGCTCGCGGTCGCCGTCGGCGTCGCGGCGTGGTGGTTCGGCGTCGGACGTTACGAGACCACCCCGTCGGTGCTGGAGATGTCCCGGACCGAGGCCACCGGAGTGCTCGAGGACGCCGGGTTCTCGGTGGAGGTGGGCGAGCCCGCCTACTCCGAGGACGTGCCGAAGGGAGAGGTGATGGACACCGATCCTGCCCCCGGCGCGAAGGTGGTGGGCGGTGGCTCGGTCGCGCTCGTGCTCTCCCTGGGGCCGGAGCGCTACGAGGTCCCCGCACTCACCGGTTCCACCCCGGACGAGGCCGGCGCCTCGCTGGAGGAGCTCAAGCTGGAGCTCGGCCGCGAGACCGAGAAGTTCCACGACACCGTGCCCAAGGGCAAGGTCGTCTCCTCCGACCCCGACACCGGCACGGTGGTCAAGCCCGGGACCGTGGTCAACGTGGTCGTCTCCAAGGGCCGCGAGCCGGTCACGCTCACCGACTTCACCGGCAAGAAGGCCAGCTCGGCCCGGAAGGCGCTGTCCCGCGAGGGACTCGGGGTGAAGGTCGAGGAGAAGTTCTCCGACGACGTCGACGAGGGCCTCGTGATGGCCCAGAACCCGAAGTCGGGGACCCTCTACAAGGGCGACGAGGTCTCGCTGGTCGTCTCCAAGGGACCGGAGCTGGTGAGCGTGCCTGACGTGCGGCGTCAGGGTCTGGATGAAGCGAAGAAGCGTCTGGAGGCCCTCGGGTTCAAGGTGGCCACGAAGAAGTCCTCGCTCTACCTGGGCCTGCAGTACGTGGCGGGCAGCGACCCCGGTGCCGGCAAGAAGGCTCCGAAGGGCTCCACGATCACGCTCTCGTTGGTCTGACCGGACGGTCGCGCGCCGACTCGGCGTCCTCGTCGCGCGCGACCTAGGGTTGTCCGGTGACACAGCCTGCTTCCCCCGCCTCCCACTCCCGCACCGGTGCCCAGCCCGTCGCGGACCAGCCCGTCGAGGACCAGCCCGGCGAGGACCAGGGATCGCGGCACCCGCACCAGTCGTCGTCGATCCGCAACCCCGTGGGCACCCACGTGCAGGTCGGCAAGGGGCTGGTCGCCGGTGCACTCGCCTCGGCCGACGAGCTCTCCGCGGAGACCATCCAGGTCTTCGTCGGGAACCCGCGTGGCTGGGCGCACTCGACCGGTGACCCCGCGGTGGACGCCGCGTTCCGGACCGAGACCGAGCGACGGGGCATGCGCACCTTCGTGCACGCGCCCTACCTGGTGAACCTCGGCTCCCCCACCCCGGCGACGTACGAGAAGTCCGTGGCCGTACTGGCCCACAACCTGCGCCGCGCGGCCCGGATCGGCGCCGAGGGCGTCGTGGTGCACACCGGATCCTTCGTCGACCCCTCCGGCTCGCAGGAGAAGTACGACGCCGCGATGCGCCAGGTGCGTGAGGGCCTGCTGCCGATCCTGGACGAGCTCGGGGACGACTCCCCCTGGCTGCTGCTCGAGCCCACCGCCGGTCAGGGACGCTCGCTGTGCGCGGGCGTCGAGGACCTCGCGCCCTACCTGGACGCGGTGGACATGCACCCCAGGGCCGGCATCTGCCTGGACACCTGCCACGTGTTCGCCGCCGGTGAGCCGCTCGACGAGGAAGGGGGCGCCACCCGCGCCATCGACCGGATCGTCGAGATCGGCGGCCCGGGACGTCTGCGCCTGGTCCATGCCAACGACTCGATGGACGTCCGCGGCGCGTTCAAGGACCGGCACCAGAACATCGGCGCCGGCCACATCGGAGAGGGCGCGTTCCGCGAGCTCTTCGCCCACCCGGAGATGGCCGGCGTCCCGTTCATCCTGGAGACGCCCGGCTCGCGCGACGTGGGCAACGACGACATCGCCACCCTGAAGCGTCTGCGCGCCGAGGCGCACGGTGCCTGAGCCCACCGCTGACGCACTCGAGGAACCGCGGGAGGCGACGTCACGCCGGGTGGCCCTCCTGGCCACCGGGGCGCTTCTGTTCATCACCGCGTCGTGGGGCTCGACCTTCTACCTCATCAAGGACCTCCTGGACCGCGTCCCCACGCTGGACTTCCTGGCCGTGCGGTTCGCCATCGCAGGCCTGGTGATGCTGCTGCTCTTCCCGCGGGCGGTGGCCCGGATGTCCGCGCAGACGCGCCGCCAAGCCGTCGTCCTGGGCGTCCTCTACGGCGTCGCCCAGATCCTGCAGACCGCCGGGCTGGCGCACACGGCAGCCAGCGTCAGCGGCTTCGTCACGGGCATGTACGTGGTGCTGACGCCGCTGCTGGCCGCCTGGCTGCTGCGCACGCGGATCACCCGCGCCACCTGGGGCGCGGTGGCGCTCGCCACGGCAGGGTTGGGCGTCCTGACCCTGCAGGGCTTCTCCCTCGGCTACGGGGAAGCCATCACCCTGGTCGCAGCCGGCCTGTACGCGCTGCACATCGTCGGTCTCGGCGCGTGGTCGCGACCCGAGGAGGCACTGGGGCTCTCGATCGTCCAGCTCCTGGTGATCGCCGTGATCTGCTTCGCCGCCACCGCGCCCGACGGCGTGGTGCTGCCCTCGACCGGCGCCGACTGGACCTCACTCGTCTACATGGCCCTGGTCCCGGGTGCGCTCGCGCTCCTGGCCCAGACCTGGGCACAGGCGCACCTTCCCCCCACCCGCACCGCCATCATCATGAGCATGGAGCCGGTCTTCGCGACCCTCTTCGCGGTCTGGCTGGGTGGGGAGAACGTCACACTCCGCCTCTTCCTGGGAGGGGCGATGGTGCTCGTCGCGATGCTCGTGGTGGAATTGTCCCCGCGACGCAAGGTCGAGGCCGAGGTCACGCACCTCACCGTCTGAGGACAGGCCCGACCGACCAGGTCCCCGCTGCGCGGGTGCTGCAGTCTCCCGACGCCGCCGACGTGAGTCAGGCAGGCAGGAGACGAGCGAGCACCCGCGCTGCGCGTTCGGCGCCGGCGCGGTCGACACCCAGGTGGGTGACGACGCGCAGGGCACGGGGACCCACCGCACTCACCAGGACGCCCTCCGCCCGGGCCGCGGCCACCAGGGCCGGGGCGTCCGCCACCTGGGCGACCACGATGTTGGTCTCCACCGTCACCGGGTCGATGTTCATCGCGTCAGCGAGCAGCCGCGCGTGGGCGTGGTCCTCGGCCAGCCTGTCCACGTGGTGCTCGAGGGCGTGCAGACCCGCGGCGGCAAGGATGCCGACCTGACGCATCCCGGCCCCCAGACGCTTGCGCCGCACCCGTGCCTCGACCATCGCGTCGGCGTCTCCGACCACCAGCGAGCCGACCGGTGCCCCCAACCCCTTGGACAGGCAGACCGCCATCACGTCCGCGACGGCACCGTATGCCTCCAGCGGGGTGCCGGTGGCCACGTGCGCGTTCCAGATGCGGGCACCGTCGAGGTGCACCGCGCAGCCCGCCTCGTCGGCGAAGGAGCGAAGCGCCCGGAGGTCGGCCAGCGGCTGGACGGTGCCCCCGGCGAAGTTGTGGGTGTTCTCCACCGCGATCGCGGCCGTACGCACGAAGAACGGGCCCATCTCGGGCGCGAAGAGCCCCCGGACGGCGTCGAGGTCCACCCGGCCGCGCGGGTGCGTCCAGGTACGGGTGGTCACTCCCCCCAGCACGGCGTGCGCACCGAGCTCGGCCCGGGCGACGTGGGCCCCTGACTCGCACAGCAGCTCCTGACCGGGCTGCACCACCAACCCCACCGCCAGCACGTTGGCCAGCGACCCGGTGGGGGTGAAGAGCGCGTCCTCGTGGCCGAAGAGCTCCGCGACCCGCTCCTCGAGTCGGCGGACCGTCGGGTCCTCCCCGTAGACGTCGTCGCCCACCTCGGCACGGGCCATCGCGGCCCGCATGGAGTCGGTCGGTGCGGTCAGGGTGTCGGAGCGGAGGTCCACGAGATCGGTCACCCGACGAGCCTACGGACCCGCACCGACACGACTTCCGGAACATGCGACAGGAGCCCCGCCCCCTGGCGGGGACGGGGCTCCTGGAACGTCAGGCGCGCTCAGGCGTTGCGCAGCATGTCGGCGACGAGGAACGCCATCTCGAGCGACTGCACACGGCTCAGGCGCGGGTCGCAGACCGACTCGTAGCGGTTGGCCAGGCCAGCCTCGTCGATCAGCTCGCCACCACCGACACACTCGGTGACGTCGTCACCGGTGAGCTCGACGTGGAGGCCACCGGGCCAGGTGCCGAGCGAGCGGTGCACGTCGAAGAAGCCCTGGACCTCGTCGATGACGTCGTCGAAACGACGGGTCTTGTAGCCGGAGGAGGCCTCGAACGTGTTGCCGTGCATCGGGTCGCAGACCCACGCCACCTGGGTGCCGGCGGCCTTGACCTTCTCGACCAGCGTCGGCAGGCCGTCGCGGATCTTCTGCGCGCCGAAGCGGGTGATGAAGGTGAGCCGGCCCGGGATGTTGTCGGGGTTGAGCTTGTCGGCCAGGGCCAGCGCGTCGTCGGCGGTGGTCGTGGGGCCGAGCTTCACACCGATCGGGTTGCTGATCCGGCTCAGCAGCTCGACGTGGGCACTGTCGAGCTGACGGGTGCGCTCGCCGATCCAGACCATGTGGGCCGAGACGTCGTACGGCTTCTC